>DATECT010000091.1:0-7406 GCA_035286765.1 Gammaproteobacteria bacterium | reverse complement strand
CCTCTGCTAAACTATGCTTAAAAATCAGTCTATTATGGGAAAGACGACTAACTTCCTTTTCCCGCCAAGGCAAATCTTTGCTATTCTTGTCGGCCTTATTCTTCATTTGATCTTTATCTCATGCATCCCATGCTCAATATCGCGGTGCGCGCAGCGCGCAGCGCCGGCAATATTATCGCACGCGCCGTTGACCGCGTGGACACCTTTAATGTCGCCCTCAAGTCGCAAAACGATTTCGTCACCGAGATCGACCATCAAGCCGAGCAGGAGATCATCAAGGTCATTCGCAAGGCCTACCCCAACCACGGCATACTCGCCGAGGAAAGCGGCGCACAGAACGGCGATGAGTATATATGGGTAATCGATCCGCTGGACGGCACCACTAATTTTCTGCACGGCTTCCCGCAATTTTCCGTCTCCATCGGCATCAAATACAAGGGCCAACTTGAGCAGGGCGTGGTCTACGACCCGCTGCGTCAAGAATTATTCACCGCCACCCGCGGCGGCGGCGCGCAACTGAACGACCGGCGCCTGCGCGTCTCGCGTGCCAAGGGCCTGGAAGGCGCTCTGCTCGGCACCGGTTTCCCGTTTAAACACCAGCAGCACCTCGACCCTTATCTCAATACCTTTCGCGCCTTGTTTCCCATGACCGCAGGCATCCGCCGCGCCGGTTCCGCCGCGCTGGACCTCGCCTACGTCGCCGCCGGGCGGCTCGACGGCTTTTGGGAGATTGGCCTAAGCGAGTGGGACATGGCCGCCGGCATCCTGATAATCCAGGAGGCGGGCGGTATGGTAAGTGATTTCAGCGGAGGCAATGACTATCTCGAAACCGGTAATGTGGTCGCCGGCACACCCCGCGTCTACAAGGCCATGCTGGAAACCATCGCACCACACCTCACTCCCGCCCTGAAAAAATAATCCGGAGGCAGGCCATTTTGTGTGATAATAATTGTCTGATTTTTAAGGAACCTCTGAATAATTCAGAGGTTCCTGCGGTGCAGGGATGCACCGCCATTTTCCAAACACTTCCGTGTTTGGAAAATGAAGAAAAGCAAAAACCACCGTTTTTGCTTTTCGTGCTCTGAGAAGTCCAGGATGGACTTATTCAGAGCTTCCTTAACAAGTTGACGAGGCTATAGGCAATGGATGACAACAAGCAAAAGGCGCTGAGTGCCGCGCTGAGCCAGATTGAAAAACAATTCGGCAAAGGTGCTGTCATGCGCATGGGCGATGTGGGCGCAGTACGCGATGTGGAGGCCATCTCCACCGGCTCGTTGGGCCTGGATATTGCGCTAGGCATTGGCGGTCTACCACGCGGGCGAGTAGTAGAAATATACGGCCCCGAATCCTCGGGCAAGACCACCCTCACCCTGCAAGTGATCGCGGAGATTCAAAAGCTGGGTGGCACCGCCGCCTTCGTGGATGCCGAGCACGCGCTCGACCCGCAATATGCCCAGAAGCTGGGGGTCAACGTTGACGACTTGCTGGTCTCACAGCCCGACACCGGCGAACAGGCCCTGGAAATCACCGATATGCTAGTGCGCTCCAGCGCGGTCGATATCGTGGTAGTGGACTCCGTGGCCGCGCTCACCCCCAAGGCCGAGATCGAGGGCGAGATGGGCGATTCGCACATGGGCCTGCAGGCGCGCCTGATGTCGCAGGCATTGCGCAAACTCACCGCCAACATTAAACGCTCCAACACCTTGGTGATTTTCATCAACCAGATCCGCATGAAGATCGGCGTGATGTTCGGCAACCCCGAGACCACCACCGGCGGCAACGCGCTGAAGTTTTATGCCTCGGTGCGCCTGGATATCCGCCGCATCGGCGCGGTGAAAAAAGGCGACGAAGTAGTGGGCAGCGAGACGCGTGTGAAGGTGGTGAAAAACAAGGTAGCCCCGCCCTTCAAGCAGGCGGAGTTCGAGATCCTCTATGGTGAGGGCATCTCGCGCGAGGGTGAAATCATTGAACTCGGCGCCCAGGAAGGCTTCATTGAAAAATCCGGCGCCTGGTATAGCTACGGCGGCAACCGCATCGGCCAGGGTAAAGACAATGTGCGCAACTATCTCAAGGAGCACCCCGAGATCGCACGTGAAATCGAAGGTAAAATTCGCGCCAAGCTGCTGGTAAAACTTGCCGTCAACGAACCAGAGACGGTTGAGGGTGAAGCCTAATATTCAAGCGGTAGCGCTGCGCTTATTGGCAAGACGTGAACATTCAGCCCAGGAGTTGCGCCGCAAACTGGGTGACAAAGGCTTTACTGCCGGCGAAGTCGAAAACGTGTTGGAACGTCTGGCGCAGGATAAGCTACTCAGTGATGAGCGCTTTGTAGAGAGCTTCATACAGTCGCGCATCAATAAAGGTTATGGGCCATTGCATATTCAGGCCGAACTTTATGAGCGCGGCATTTCACGCGGCTTGATCGACGCATTGATTCAGACTGGCGCAGCGCAATGGTCTGAATTGGCAGTGCGCGCGCAGCATAAACGTTTTGGCCAGGGCCTACCCGCCGATTATAAAGAATATGCGCGGCAGGCGCGCTTTTTACAACAGCGCGGCTTTACCATGGAACAAATTAATAGCGCCCTTAAACAAGCCCATGACGCAAGTTAATTCACCTTAAAACTTATGAAAAGCAGCACTGAGCTACGCAAGATTTTCCTGGATTATTTCCGTGAGCACGGTCATGAGATCGTGCCCAGCAGTTCGCTGGTGCCCGCCAATGACCCTACCCTGCTATTCACCAATGCCGGTATGGTGCAATTCAAAGAAGTGTTTCTCGGCCTGGAGAAACGTGCGGGTAAGCGCGCCGTCAGCAGCCAACGCTGCGTGCGTGCCGGCGGCAAACACAACGATCTGGAAAACGTGGGTTACACGGCGCGCCACCATACCTTTTTCGAGATGCTCGGCAATTTCAGCTTCGGCGATTACTTCAAGCGCGAGGCAATCGGCTTTGCCTGGGAATTTCTAACTCAAACTTTAAAACTCCCTGCCGAGCGTTTGTGGATCACGGTGTTCGAGGAAGACGACGAGGCCGCTGATATCTGGCTCAAGGAAGTCGGCGTCGACCCGGCGCGCTTCTCACGCTGCGGCGCCAAGGATAATTTTTGGTCGATGGGTGACACCGGCCCCTGCGGTCCTTGCTCCGAAATCTTTTACGATCACGGGCCGCATATCGCCGGTGGACCGCCAGGCAGCCCGGATGCCGAGGGCGACCGCTATGTGGAGATTTGGAACCTGGTATTCATGCAATATGATCGCGCCGCGGACGGCACACTCAGCCCCCTGCCTCATCCCTCGGTAGACACCGGCATGGGCCTGGAACGCCTGGCAGCGGTAATGCAGGGCGTGCCCAGCAATTATGATATCGACTTGTTCCAGCACCTGATCGCGGCCATTGTCGAATTGGTACGAGCAAACCGCGTCACCGATCAGCAAGATCTGCGCGGCGATAACCCCTCGCTGCGCGTCATCGCCGATCATATCCGCGCCAGTTCATTTTTGATCCTCGACGGCATCGTCCCTTCCAACGAAGGCCGCGGTTATGTGCTGCGCCGCATCATGCGCCGCGCCTTGCGGCACGGTTATAAACTGGGCCTCAACGAGGCGTTCTTTTATAAACTGGTCGGCCCGCTGTGCCAGGAAATGGGCGCGGCCTATCCCGAGTTGATGCAGGCGCAAAATCATATCGAGCGCGTGATCAAGCAAGAAGAGGAACGCTTCGCGGAGACCCTGGAACAGGGCCTGCGCATCCTGGAGCAGGATATCGCCGCGCTCAGCGACAAGGTCATCCCCGGCGCCACGGTATTCCGGCTCTATGACACCTACGGCTTCCCGATCGATCTCACCGCCGAGATCGCCCGCGAGCGCGGCCTGGAACTGGATATGTCCGGCTTCGAGCAGGCCATGCAGGCGCAACGTGAACGCGCCCGCGCCGCCAGCCAATTCGGCGCGGGCTACGCCGGCAAATTGGATATCGACGGCAACACCGACTTCACCGGCTACGAAACCCTCGCTGACCAAGCCCAAGTGATCGGGCTGTATCAACAGGGCCAGGCCGTGCCGGTATTAACCGAGGGCGAGGAAGGCATGGTGATTCTTGACCGCACGCCCTTTTATGCCGAGTCGGGCGGCCAGGTCGGCGATCAAGGTATTCTGCAAAATGCGAGTCTGCTGTTCGAGGTCGCCGACACGCACAAACACGGCACTGTGCATGCCCATCTCGGCGTGGTTAAAACAGGCCGCATCCAAGTGGGCGATGCCGTGGAGGCGCAGGTGAACGCCACCGCGCGCCAAGCCACGGCGCGCAATCACTCCGCGACACATTTGCTGCACGCCGCGCTGCGCAAGGTGCTGGGCGAGCATGTCATGCAAAAGGGTTCGCTGGTCAATGCCGAGCGCCTGCGCTTCGACTTCGCCCATTTCCAGCCGGTCAGCGCCGATCAGATCCGCACTATCGAGCACTTAATCAACGACCAAATCCTCCATAATCAGGAGGTCGAGACCCAGGTGATGGCCATCGACGAGGCCATGGCCAGCGGCGCGGTCGCCTTGTTCGGTGAAAAATACGGCGAGCGCGTGCGCGTATTGCGCATGGGTAATTTCTCCACCGAGCTATGCGGCGGCACGCACGTGCGCCGTTCCGGCGACATCGGCCTGTTCAAGATTATTTCCGAGACCGGCGTGGCCTCCGGCGTGCGCCGTATCGAGGCGGTCAGCGGTCAAGCGGCGTTTGAATGGCTGGAGGAAAGCGAGGCGCGGCTGCTGCGTGTAGCGGACCTGGTCAAGGGCAGTCGCGATAGTGTCGATGAGAAGGTGCGCCAACTGCTGGAGCGCACCCGTAAACTGGAGAAAGAACTGGAGCAGATCAAGGGCAAGCTGGCCAGTTCGGCCGGTACTGATCTGGCTGCATCGGCGCAAAAAATCAACGGGATTAACGTCTTGGCGGCCCGCCTGGACGGGGCCGACGCCAAATCATTGCGCGACACGGTAGACCAGCTCAAAAATAAATTGGGCTCGGCGGCCGTGGTGCTGGCGGCGGTGGCCGACGGCAAGGTCAGCGTCGTCGCCGGGGTCACCGCCGATTATATGGGCAGAATCAAGGCCGGCGACCTGGTCAACCTCGTCGCCCAGCAGGTCGGCGGTAAGGGCGGCGGGCGGGCCGACATGGCCCAGGCCGGGGGCAATAACCCGGCGGCCCTGGACGGGGCCCTGCAGTCCGTCTCGGATTGGGTCAGGCAGCAACTGAACTGACCATTCACTTTATATTTGTCTAAAAGCCAGCCAAATGTTAATCTGCGGCGTTTTTCTACCATTAAAAGCAACATGGCATTGATCGTACAGAAATACGGCGGCACCTCGGTGGGCAATCCCCAGCGTATTGCCAACATTGCCGAGAAGGTGATCGCTTACCGTAAGCAGGGCCACGATGTTGTAGTAGTGGTCTCCGCCATGAGCGGCGAGACCGACCGGCTGATCAGGCTGGCCAAAGAGATAGATAACCGCCCGTGCGCGCGCGAATTGGACGTATTGCTGGCCACCGGCGAGCAGGTGACCATTGCGTTGTTGAGCATGGCCCTGGAAAAACAGGGTTGCGCGGCGCGCTCGTATACCGGCGCACAGGTGCACATCCTCACCGATAGCGCCCATAACAAGGCGCGCATCGTGGACATTGAGGCGGCCCGTATTTACAAAGACCTGGCCGACGGCCGCGTGGTGGTCGTGGCGGGGTTTCAAGGCGTGGATGGCGATGGCAACATCACCACCCTGGGGCGTGGCGGCTCCGATACCACCGCGGTTGCATTAGCCGCCGCGTTGAAGGCCGACGAGTGCCAGATTTATACCGACGTGGATGGCGTGTATACCACCGACCCGCGCGTGGTGCCGCAGGCGCGCCGCCTGGAGCGCCTGACCTTCGAAGAAATGTTGGAAATGGCCAGCCTCGGCGCCAAGGTGCTACAGATACGCTCGGTGGAATTCGCCAGCAAATACAATGTGCCGGTGCGCGTGTTGTCGTCGTTTGAAGAGGGCAACGGCACCTTAATTACCTCTGAGGAAGGAGCAATGGAACAAGCGCTGATATCCGGCATTGCGTTTAATCGTGATGAGGCCAAACTGACCATCGTCGGCGTGCCCGATCAGCCCGGCATTGCGCACCGCATACTCGGCCCAATCGCCGATGCGAACATCGAAGTGGATATGATTATCCAAAACGTCGGCGCGGACGGACTGACCGATTTCACCTTTACCGTGCACCGCAACGATTACGATAAGGCGCTGGAGGTATTGCAGCATACCTCTAAGCAGTTGCTGGCACGTGAAGTGGTCGGCGATGCCGGCATCGTCAAGGTATCGCTGGTAGGCGTGGGCATGCGTTCGCACGCCGGTATCGCCAGCCAAATGTTCCAGGCCCTGGCCGCCGAAAATATCAATATACGCATGATTTCGACCTCGGAGATAAAGATTTCCGTGGTGGTGGATGAAAAATATCTTGAACTAGCCGTGCGTGCGCTGCATGCCGCGTTTAAATTGGACGAGGTTGGCCTAAATAATGGGGCTGGCATAGCCAGAGAAGGGAAGGCCTGTTAATCTCTGTCCAGCATTTGACGATATAAGCTACGGGATTCATCTTTTGCAAGTGAGCGTAAGCCATTGGCAAAAGTCGAAGGGGGCGCATGAGTAGACCATTATGCGCGGCGTTAGGATCAGGACTATCCTAACCAGGATACTGAAGGGACGCTTCAGCATTCCGTAAGAATAAGTGGTTAACCACTTAGAGCGGGTCTCCAGGACGGGGTACTACTCGGGTAATTGATTGAACAAGGAGTTAACTGATGCTGATTTTGACGCGGCGCGTAGGTGAAACCCTCATGATTGGGGACGAAGTAACGGTGACGGTGCTTGGCATAAAAGGCAATCAAGTGCGTATCGGTGTGAATGCACCTAAAGATGTAACCGTGCACCGGGAAGAGATATACGAACGTATCCGGAAGGAAAAGTCGCAGGGTGACGGCGGACCCGTGGATGATGGGCAGGAAGATTAGCACCTTGCCTAATCACTAACGTCCGGTGTTTTCTTGGGGTAACCCGGAAGTTGGGTGAGCGGCGGGCTTAGGAGCCGCGAACGCCGGTACAGGACGTACTGGCTGGACTTTTACGCGGAGCATGGAGAGCGCAGCGTAAAAGAGCGGCGGGCTTAGGAGCCGCGACCGTTCGTCACGATAGACGAACGGCACCCCGAAGAGGGCCCGTAGGGTGATGTACAAGGATGTACATCATGAACGTCGGTACGGGGACGCACAGGCTGGCGTTGAGAGAACCCATTACGGTAACGCCAAGGATGGCGCCATAGAGATATACATTGGAGAGATGGCCGAGAGGTCGAAGGCGCTCCCCTGCTAAGGGAG
>DATECT010000090.1:0-2766 GCA_035286765.1 Gammaproteobacteria bacterium | reverse complement strand
ACGTAAGCCTGCGCAACGTGCTGGCGATGGTGCGCGAATTCCGCGCGCAAAATAATACCACGCCGGTGGTGTTGATGGGGTATCTCAATCCCGTCGAGGTGATGGGCTATGCGGCCTTTGCGCGCGCGGCGGCGCAGGCCGGCGTCGACGGCGTGCTCACGGTGGACCTGCCGCCGGAAGAGGCGGCGGATTTTGTTGCCGCTTTGCGCCCCTATAACATCGCGCCGATTTTTCTGCTGGCGCCGACCAGCTCGCGGCAGCGCATCGCCGCCATCAGCGCAATGGCGCAGGGTTTCATTTATTATGTCTCCATCAAGGGCGTCACCGGCGCATCCCATCTCGATGTTGCCGAGGTGGCCGCTAAATTAGCCGAGATTCGCAGCGTGACGGCGTTACCCATCGGTGTGGGCTTCGGAATCAAAGATGCCGGCGCGGCGGCGCAAGTGGCTGCCCTAGCCGATGCCGTGATTGTCGGCAGCGCCCTCGTGCAAAGGATCGAGGCCATGGCGCAGAATATAGCAGCCATCGTGCCGGAGTTGGCGGGCATTATTAAAGAGATGCGCTTGGCGATGGATGCGGCACCTGTGAGAGACGAGATTCGGTGAAGACGCGATGAGTTGGTTTGAAAAGCTGCTGCCGTCCAGCATTCGAACGGAAGGTAATGGAGTGAAAAAAGCGGTGCCGGAAGGGCTGTGGACAAAATGCCAAGCCTGTAGCGCGGTGCTATACCGTGCCGAGCTGGAGCGCAACCTGGAAGTGTGCCCCAAGTGCGGACACCATATCCGCATTGGTGCGCGGCGCCGTCTGCACAGTTTTCTGGATGAGGAGGCGCGCGAGGAAATCGGCACCGGGCTTGCGCCGGTAGACCCGCTGAAATTTCGCGACAGCAAGCGCTATAAAGATCGTTTGGCGCAGGCCCAAAAAGACACCGGCGAAAAAGATGCCTTGATTGTTATTAAAGGCCGGCTAAAGACCTTGCCGCTGGTCGCCTGCGCCTTTGAGTTTCGCTTCATGGGCGGCTCGATGGGTTCGGTGGTGGGTGAGCGGTTTGTGCGCGGCGTCAACGCCAGTCTACAGTATGGTATTCCCTTGGTGTGTTTTGCCGCCAGCGGCGGGGCGCGCATGCAGGAAGGTTTGTTTTCCTTGATGCAAATGGCCAAGACCAGTGCCGCGCTGAGTCAATTGCGCAAGCGCGGCATACCTTTTATTTCCGTATTGACCGATCCCACTATGGGGGGCGTGTCGGCCAGTCTCGCCATGTTGGGCGACATTAACATCGCCGAGCCCAAGGCCCTGATCGGCTTCGCCGGGCCGCGCGTGATCGAACAGACCGTTCGGCAAACCCTGCCCGAGGGGTTCCAGCGCAGCGAATTTCTATTGGAACACGGCGCCGTCGATATGATCATCGACCGGCGCGAGATGCGCGATCGGATTGCCGGCTTACTGAGCATGTTGACGCATCAAAATTAAGTGGTGAGTGGCGAGAGCTAAGGTGGACGTTGCTTTGTTTTTACTAGCCACTAGCCACTAGCCACTGCCTTTATGCGCTTCACCACCCTTCATGACTGGCTGGCCTGGCAGGAAACGCAGCACGCCAAGCAAATCGATTTAGGTCTGGAACGCTCACGCCCGGTATTGCAGCGTCTCGGTTTGCAGCAGCCCGCCTATACGGTAATCAGCGTCGCCGGCACCAACGGCAAGGGTTCGAGCGTGGCATTTCTGGAGGCCATGTTGCGTGCTGCCGGTTACCGCGTCGGTGCGTACAGTTCGCCGCATTTGCTGCGCTATAACGAGCGCATCCGTTTGAACGGCGCAGAAGTTGACGATACGCAATTGTGCGCGGCATTCGAGCGTATCGACCAGGCACGCCAAGATATCTCCCTTACCTATTTTGAATTCGGCACCTTGGCGGCCTTCGATATCTTTCAGCGTGCCGGCGTCGATGTTGCCGTGCTCGAGGTGGGCATGGGCGGCCGGTTGGATGCCACCAATCTATTGGATGCCGATGCCGCCTTGATTACCAGCATCGGCATAGACCATATAGAATTTCTGGGGCCCGACCGCGAGAGCATCGGCAGGGAGAAGGCCGGTATCTTCCGTCCCGGGCGCCCGGCGATCTGCGCCGATCCAGAACCGCCGCGCAGCTTGATCGCGTATGCCGAACAATTGGCAGCACCCCTATACATGTTGGGACACGACTTCGGATACACGGTGCAAGCGGACGCATGGTCATGGTGGGGGAGGAACACAGCGCAAGGTATAAGTCACTATACAGGCTTGCCTTTCCCCAAGTTAGCCGGCGCCTTCCAACTGCAAAATGCCGCAGGGGCGATTATGACCGTGGCGCAACTGGCAGAGCGCCTCTCCGCCGTGCAGCGCGAGAGCATAAGCGCCGGACTCGTGACAGTGAACTTGCAGGGGCGTTTTCAGGTCATACCGGGGTTGGTAACGCGCGTGTTTGATGTCGCCCATAACCCTCACGGCGCCAGGGTGCTGGCACAGGCGCTGCGTGCTCAGGCGTGTGCCGGGCGCACCTTGGCCGTATTCGCCATGTTGGGCGATAAAGACATACCCGGCGTGTTGGAGGTGATGCATTCTGTCATCGACGAGTGGCATGTAGCGGGGCTGGCGCTGGCCCGCGCGGCCACCGCGAACCAGATGGCGCAACATCTGGTGCAATATACAGCGCCGGTTTGCACTCATGCGAACGTAGCGGAGGCGTATCTGCACGCACTTGCGGCGGCGCAACCGGGCGATCGAGTCGTG
>DATECT010000089.1:0-7191 GCA_035286765.1 Gammaproteobacteria bacterium | reverse complement strand
AGGTGTATACGGTAGGATCCCCGGTATCAATGCTGGGAGTGTCTGCGAACCAGTGTGGCCTACCGATGCGATCATCCGCGGTAACGATATCGATTTCAAACGCCGGCGCGAAGGCGGCGAGCAGACGCGCTCTATCGCCAGCGCCGGGCTCCGGTATGCGCAGCGGATTGCGAGCGGAGATATTTAATATGGCGGCGACTTGTGCGCGGGTAAGCGTGCCTGCTGCGGGTGGTGAAAAGCGCATTAACCGCCCTTGCACAGGAAGCTCCTCGATAGCCTGACTAAAAACTCGGCGTGTAGCGTTTTGCCAGCGTTGAATACCGGTGGTGAAGGCAAGGGCGGTTACCGGATAAAGGCCGAGCACCCGTTGCCAAGTTTGATATTCGGGCGGCACTTGGGCTACGGCTGAGAGCAATTCACGCCGGGCCGGATTGGCTAGATCGGCGTTGCGCAGCACGCCGCTGCAATGCCTAACGGCGTCATGGAGACTTCGCACATTGACACTTGGCTCTAGTGGAATAGAGGCTTGCAGGTTTTCACGCGGCAGCGGATGTAGATTGTTGATTTCTACATCCCAACCCTCTATGGCCAATGCCTGAAGCTGATCCAGCCACGCTGCAAATGCGGGGTCATCGAGCACCGTGGCGGTAAAGCTCGCGAGGAAGCGATTGACGCGCAGGTAAGGAAAACCGCTAATGCGAACCGCCTGCGTATCACGCACACCGGCCTTTGTTATAGCCTGCTCCGTTTCTGCAATAAATTGCGCGCAACTGCTTTCAATGCTACCGGGCGGAAAATGCAGGCGAGTATCACCCCCTAGCCCCGCACAGCCGCTGAGCAACAGCAGTGCAGGGAAGGCATAGTGGATAATCTTTACCATGTTCGGCTGTAAATCCCTTAACCGTCGGGTGATTGTAGCTTGGACATGAAGGGAGTAGGGTATATGCATAAATATACCAAGCTATGCCCGTTAAATAGTCCAGCATGAGGAGCACGTAATGTCCGCCTCCCCCAAGATACTTAGCCAGCCCCTGGTGCGCCTTACCTATCGCCATAGCCTGCCGGTGCGCTTAACGCATTGGATTAATGCGCTATGCCTGTTCATTCTCCTAATGAGCGGTTTCCAGATATTCAATGCCCATGCCGCACTCTATTGGGGCGACCGCTCCGACCGCGACCGCCCGCTATTGGCGATGCAATCCAAGCTTGCCGAGGACGGCGCGCTTATCGGGGTGACCACCATCTTAGGCTACCAGTTTACTACCACCGGCGTGTTCGGTGTATCGACCGACTCGGAAGGCCGGACGATGCGCCGCGGCTTCCCCTCCTGGGCGACCATTCCCGGCCCGCAGTGGCTGGCCATGGGACGCCGCTGGCATCTGTTTTTTGCCTGGCTGTTGGTAATTAATGGATTGGTGTATGTGCTGTATGCGCTGGTCAGCCGGCATCTGACGAAAGATATTATTCCATGGTGGCGCGATTTGCGCGGGATAGGAAGATCGATTATCGACCACCTGTTGTTCCGCCATCCCAGGGGCGAGCAGGCCAGCCACTATAATGTGCTGCAAAAGCTGGCCTATACCATGGTGATATTCGTGCTAGGCCCGTTGGCCGTGCTGACCGGCATGGCGATGTCGCCTTGGCTGAATGCCGTTATCCCGGATTTGACCGTGGTTTTCGGCGGGCGTCAGGCGGCGCGCACGATTCATTTTATATCGGC
This sequence comes from Gammaproteobacteria bacterium, assembly GCA_035286765.1. Lineage (GTDB taxonomy): Bacteria > Pseudomonadota > Gammaproteobacteria > SURF-13 > SURF-13 > DATECT01. The sequence goes on along the minus strand of DATECT010000089.1, from coordinate 5,471 downwards.
CTTTGCCTTCGTGGCCTTCATTTTCATCCACCTGTTTATGGTGGCGGTAACCGGCCTGTGGAATAATCTGCGCTCCATGATCACCGGCTGGTATGGGATACGCGATGTTGGAGGTGCGCCATGATGCGCAAAGCTGAGCTGGCCCGCAGGCGTTTCCTGTCGCGCACCCTGGCGGCGGGCGCTACGTTGCTACTGGCCGGCTGCGATAAATTATCGCGCACCGAGTGGTTCCCGCAACTGCTGGGCAGCGCGGAAAAACTTAACCAAACGGTGCATCATTTAATAGCGCCGCGCACGGCCATGGCCAAGGAGTTTGGCGAGGCCGATTTGTCGCCGGTGTTTCCCACCAATGGCACATCCGATCCGGAAAACTCCGACTACAGGGCATGGGCGGCAAATAATTTTGCCGATTGGAAATTGGCCATTGGCGGCTTGGTGGAACAGCCTGGTAGTTTCTCATTGGCCGAGCTACAGGGATTGCCGGCGCGCACCCAGATCACGCGCCACGATTGCGTGGAAGGCTGGAGCGCGATTGCAAAATGGAAGGGAGTGAAACTCGGCGAGCTATTGCAGCGCGTGCGCCCGCTGCCCCAGGCGCGCTATGTGATGTTTTTCTGCGCCGATCCGATGGATGAGTCGGGACAGAAATATTACGAGAGCATTGATATGGAAGATGCCTTCCATCCGCAGACTATCTTAGCCTATGAATTAAACGATCAGCCCTTGCCGGTCAAAAACGGCGCGCCGGTTCGGTTACGGGTGGAGCGCCAGCTTGGCTACAAACACGCTAAATATATTATGCGCATCGAACTGGCGGAAAGCTTCGAGAATATCGCCGAGGGCAAGGGTGGCTATTGGGAAGATCAGGGTTATGAGTGGTATGCGGGGATTTAATTAGTTAGCGGACACTAAGATACTAAACCCCCGTACCGCCTACCGTCAGCCCGTCGATGCGCATGGTCGGCTGGCCGACGCCGACCGGCACGCTCTGGCCTTCTTTGCCGCAGGTGCCGACGCCGGTGTCCAATTGCATATCATTGCCGACCATGCTGACGCGCTTAAGCACGTCCGGGCCGTTGCCGATCAGCGTAGCGCCTTTTACCGGGCGGGTAATTTTGCCGTTTTCGATGAGATAGGCCTCGCTCGCCGAGAACACGAATTTACCCGAGGTAATATCCACTTGGCCGCCGCCGAAGTTGACGGCATACAAGCCCTTTTCGACCGAGGCGATCACTTCTTCCGGCGCGTATTTGCCGGCCAGCATGTAGGTGTTGGTCATGCGCGGCATGGGTAGGTGCGCGTAGGATTCGCGTCTGCCGTTGCCGGTCGGCGCCACACCCATCAGTTGTGCGTTGAGCTTGTCCTGGATATAGCCTTTGAGGATGCCGTTTTCGATGAGTACGGTGCGCTGGGTCGGAGTGCCTTCATCGTCGAGATTGAGTGAGCCGCGCCGGTTGGCGATAGTGCCATCGTCCACCACCGTGCATTGTTCGGAGGCCACGCGCTCGCCGATACGCCCGGCAAACGCGGAACTGCCCTTGCGGTTGAAGTCGCCCTCCAGGCCGTGGCCGATGGCCTCGTGCAGCAGTATGCCGGGCCAGCCGGGGCCGAGTACCACTTGCATGGTGCCCGCCGGGGCATCGACGGCCTCGAGGTTAACCAGCGCCTGGCGCACGGCCTCGCGCGCATAGCCGAGCCCGCGCTGATTCTCCAGAAAGTAATGGTAGCCCGTGCGCCCGCCACCGCCGGCGCTGCCTTGCTCGCGCCGCCCGTTTTGCTCGGCGATCACGCTCACGTTCAGGCGCACCAGCGGACGCACATCCGCCGCCAAGGTGCCGTCGCTACCGACCACCAGCACAACATCTTGCTCGCCGCCCAGGCTGACCATGACCTGTTTAATGCGCGGGTCCAGGCGGCGTGCCTCCAAATCAATCGCCTCCAACAGGCTTACCTTGTCGGTTTCCGACAGGGTGTCGATCGGATCGGCGGGTATGTAGAGACTGTGGCCGCCCGTGCCGGTCCAGGTCTTGAGTTGCTGGTTGCGCCCGCTGCGCGCGATGGCGCGCGCGGTGATGGCCGCCTCGGTTAACGCCGGCAGCGCAAGCTCATCGGAGTATGCAAAGCCGGTTTTCTCGCCGCTGATGGCACGCACGCCGACGCCTTGCTCGATATTGTGGCTGCCTTCTTTAACAATACCGTCTTCCAACAGCCAGGATTCATGGCGGCTGGTTTGAAAGTAAAGGTCGGCACTGTCGATGCTGTGGTGCATGAGTTGATCCAGCACGGCATATAGATCGGTGTCGCCCATGCCCGCAGGGCTGAGGATGAGATTACGCGCAATATCAATAGAGTTGGTCATATTTAGTAGGGCAGTTTTGTGACAAGAACATAAATTCGTTACGGGCATTTTAACAGATTATGTGCCACGAAGCCCTATCGGCTGTCTTTAGTTTTGTTATAGTAAATTTTATAACAATATTTTATCGGTAACGGAACTTTGCACAGATTAGGTATACATAGTTAAGTCGGCAGACTGGATTTGGCGCCACGCCCCAAGTGATGTCGGGCATGTATCCAGGCAGCCAGCTCATCGGCGGGGATGGGTGGGCTCATATAGTAGCCCTGGGCTACATCGCAACCGAGCGTGACCAGCTCTTCCCAGGTGCGCTGATTTTCCACACCCTCGGCGATTACCTGCATCCCTAAGTTATGGGCAAGGTCGATGGTGGAGCGCACGATAACGGCGTCGTCTTCGTCCGTCACCATATCGATGACGAAGGATTTATCGATCTTGACGGCATCGACGGGTAATTTTTTCAGATAGGCCAACGATGAGTAGCCAGTGCCGAAGTCGTCAATGCTGAGCTTGACTCCCATTTCGCTTAATTGAGTGAGTATCTCCATGGCGCGCACGGTGTCTTCCATGATCACACTCTCGGTGATTTCCAGTTCCAACTGGGCCGATGGCATGTTATATGACCGTAGCAGTTCCTCGACCTGTAGCGGCAACTCCTGATCATGCAGGTTGCGCCCCGACAAGTTGACCGCGATGCTGATATCCAGCCCTTCCTGTTTCCACGCCATGTGTTGTTGTATCGCCCGGTTAAGCACCCAGTGGAATAGCGGCTTGATTAATCCGCTTTCCTCGGCCAGGGAAATAAACTGGATGGGGAAGATCAGGCCGCGCTTGGGATGCTGCCAGCGCACCAGCGCCTCCGCACCGACAATATGCCCGCTGCTAAGATCGAGCTTGGGCTGGTAATACAGCACCAGTTCCTGTTGCTCGATGGCATGGCGCAGTTCGCTCATTAAAGTCAGACGGCTGTGGCTGTGGCGGTCTTGTTCCGGTGCATAGAAGGCATAACCGCTGCCGGTTTCCTTGGCAAGATACATGGCCACATCGGCATGACGCATTAAAGTATCCATATCATTGCCGTGCTGGGGGAAGATCGCGATGCCGATGCTGGCGCCGATATCCAGGGCCATACCGCCTAATATAAACGGTTGTTGCAGTTCGGCCAGTGCCCTATTAACCACCAACAAGGCACCTTGGACATCGGTATTGGGGAGCAGTATGGCGAATTCATCACCGCCCAGCCGTGCAACGGTATCCATCTCGCGCAGTATGCCTTTCAAGCGCTGGCCGGTCTGCTGCAGGATCAAATCACCATGATGGTGACCCAGGGTATCGTTGATTTCCTTGAAGCGGTCCAAGTCGAGAAATAACAGTGATAAGGATTGATGCTCGCGTTGCGCGGTCAATACACCCTGTTGCAGACGATCATGCACCAGGGTGCGGTTAGGTAGTTCAGTAAGCGCATCATGCGTAGCCTGATATTTGAGCGCGGCAGTTTGCGCCTTGCGCTCGATGATATCGCGGAAGATGATGACCGCACCGACAATTTCATTCCCTTCTTTAATCGGAGTGGAGATGTATTCGACGGGGAAGCTGGTACCGTCTTTGCGCCAAAAAATATCCTCAGGAACCTGGTGAATCAAACCGCTTTTGAGCGGTGCCACGATGAGTAATTCTTCCGTGAAGCAGTTTGGTTCAAGATCCTGCCCGGGGCGTAGTAACACGATACCCAGCGGCCTATTCAGCAACTCGCTAACTTCATAGCCGAGCATGCGCGCCGCCGCGGGATTAACGAAGGTGGTGATGCCATCCTGGTTGATGCCGTAAATACCCTCGCCGGCACAGTTGAGAATTAACTCATGCTGACGCTGCAATTGTTCCAAGGCCTGTTCGGCGCGCATGCGCTCGCTGAGGTCCATGATGGAGCCTATCATGCGCACCGGCTTGCCGTGCTCATCGTGCACGACGTAGCCGCGGTCGAGCACGTGGGCGTAGGTTTCATCGCTGCGGCGCATACGGTATTCGGCGGCCCAGGTCTGCCCGCCGCTGTCCAAGACGGTTTGCATACTGGATAATACGCGCGCCTGATCATCGGGGTGCACGCGGTTATTCCAAGAGGCCATGCCTGGCTCGATATCCTCGGGCAGGTAGCCGAACATCTTGGCGAAATTTTCATTCCACCAGAGGTCTTCGGTAATCAGATCCAGATCCCATATTGCGTCATTACTGGCGCGCACGACCAGTTGAAAGCGATCCTCGCTCGCTATCAGTGCCTGCTGCGTCTGCTTGCGCTCGGTGATGTCGCGGTAATTAACTACAATTGACTGAATACTGGGTTCAGCCAACAGATTATTATTAGTGCATTCAATCCAGCGCCATGAGCCGTTTTTGTGTCGAATGCGAAATTGAAATATCACGGGCTGCCCGGGCTTAAAAGTATTTTCTGAAAATTGTGTTTTAATGGTTTCACAATCGTCAGGATGAATAAAATCAAAACCGCAACGCCCGATTACTTCGTGATCATCATAGCCCGTGATACGGCGGTTGGCCGGACTAACATAGGTGGTTACACCTTCTGCATTAGTTAACGCAATGGCATCCGAGCTGTTTTCGATCAGCGCACGGAAGCGCCGTTCACTCTCTTGCAATCGTTGCTCCGCACGCTTGCGTTCCGTGAGATCGTTGGCGAGCACCAGTTTGGTATGCCTGCCTTCAAAACTGACCGCGCAGGAGATAATTTCAACATCGATGATGGTGCCGTTTTTTTTCTGGTGTCTCCAGATGCCGGTGCTGCGTGTTGCCGCCTTGCCCAGGTTAACTTGTTCAAGCAAGGGGGGGATGTCCTCCGCAGGCCGGATGTCTTTTATGGTCATGCTGAGGAATTCGTCGCGCGAGTAACCGTAATGCTGTATAGCCGCATCATTAACCGCAACAAAACGCAGCGTTTCAACATCAAAAACCCACATGGGTTGCGGGTTGCTCTCGAACAGGGTGCGGTAACGCCGCTCGCTCTCGTGCAATGCCTGTTGCGCGCGGGTGGTTTCACTAGCATGCGCTTGTAGGGTCTCGGCCATCCGGTCGAAGGCCTGGGCCAGCTCGCCGAGTTCCCCTTTTC
>DATECT010000088.1:0-3307 GCA_035286765.1 Gammaproteobacteria bacterium | reverse complement strand
CCGTTGATGAATCGTGGCGTGGATCGCCATAGCGTCGCCAGGCTGCGCGCCACCCGCCGATCCACGCCACGATTCATCAACGGTAGCGGCGCGAGCCGCTGCGGCAAAACTGGGCGTGGAGGTTACCGCGCTGCGGCTCTCGGCAGCGGGCTATATGCTGGATCTGCGTTACCGCATCGTCGACACGGCGAAGGCGGCGGCGCTGCTGGATCGTAAAGTTGCGCCCTACCTGATCGAGCAAGTCAGCGGGGCACGGCTGATGGTGCCCAATACACCCAAGCTGGGTCCGCTGCGCCAGACCGGTAAGTCTGCTAACAGTCACCGAACCCGTTTTGTTTTTTTCGCCAACCCGGGCAGGTTCATCAAGGCGGGCGATAAAGTCACCTTAGTGGCCGGTAATACGAAGATCGGTAACCTCATAGTGGAATAGGGCAGAGCAGAGATTATATATGGTGACAAAATGTGACCGCTAAGTTGCCCTCCCCCTTTGGTGGAAGCTGGCTGAGGGGAAGATTACAAAGCGAATTAGATGTCATGGAGAAGTTTAATGACCAACAATTTTATAAACATCAAATACGGCCTTGCGTTAGTTATTCTGGGATTGTTATTCGGTATCGGCCTTGGCGTAGCATTTGGGGTCGATGAGGAGTTGTTTGAGCAGTATGTGGAGCAAGGGGTTGCTGCGCATCCAGAAGTTCATGATGCGAAAAGCCAAGATATGATATGGCGCTATGCGCAACGAGCGCATGTTCACGCCACTGGAATCGCTGCTTTCTCTATCGGATTATTGTTGCTCGTTGCAGCGTCTGGCCTCAAGCAAAGTATTCAAAAGATCGCAGCCGTTTTTATCGGTCTTGGCAGCCTTTATCCGCTCTCTTGGTGGTCGATGTTTGTTCTTGCGCCCTCTATCGGCAGAGACGCGGCACATTCACACCCGATCACAGAGCTATTTTCCTATACAGGTGTAGGCGGACTGTTGCTTGGCTTGGGTATCTTACTGGCCAATCTTTTTATGGGATTATTCCGGGAACCAGACGTCGTGTAACGACGCCAGGGAGAGGGGCGCAAAATTCCGCCGCTGCGTTCCATGTTTCACCCCTTATGGTGGGTGTTTTATATAGCAATACACCAGTGAATGAGCAGTGACGAGATGCATATCCTAACTACAAATAAAAACGTGCGAGCTCTACTGCCAGCCTCGCTGATAGTGTTGTTATGGAGCGCCCCGCCGCACGCGGGCACCCTCACTCCATCATTACAGGCGACGTTAGCTGCGCGGGCGTCTGCCGATGAAATCGCCGTTATCATCGTGCTAGCCGATCAAATCAATATCAGTGTGAGTGCGCGCCAAGACCGGCGCCGCCGCGACCCCATGTTGGTCAAAGTCTTCAAGGAAAAGGCCGATCTCACTCAAAAGTCGCTCAAGTTATTTTTGAAGAACCAAGGCGCGCAGCGTATCCGTCCGCTGTGGGTGACCAATGGCATCGCCGCCCGTGTGCGCGCCGATGTGATCCCGCGCTTGGCAGCCCAGCCGGGGATCGCCATTATCCAATTGGATCAGAGCTTGCTCGCGCCCAAGGTAATGCTGGCCTCTAGTGCACCACCGGAGTGGAACTTGGACGTCATTGAGGCCGATGATTTATGGGCCTTGGGCTACAGTGGTCACGGGACAGTGATCGCCACCATGGATACCGGGGTAGACCCGTATCACCCCGACCTCAACGGCAAGTGGCGCGGCGGCGGCAATAGCTGGTTCGATCCGCATGGCGAGCACAGCACCCCCTATGATGGCAACGGCCACGGCACCCAGACCATGGGCATCCTGGTCGGCGGGGCGGCCGGCGGCAGTGCCATCGGCGTGGCGCCGGATGCGCGCTGGATCGCCGCCAAGATATTTAATGATGCGGGCCAAGCGCAACTCAGCGATATTCACCTCGCCTTCCAATGGCTGCTCGATCCCGACGGCGATCCCAATACCCAGGATGCACCCGATGTCGTCAATGCATCGTGGGGATTGAATGGCAGCATGGGCCAGTGCGTGCTGGAATTCAGCAACGACATCCAAATTCTCAAGGCGGCGGGAATCGGTGTGGTATTCTCCGCCGGCAACACGGGCCCGGACAGTTTCAGCAGCGGCAGTCCAGCCAACAATCCCGGTGCCTTCGCAACGGGCGCGGTGGATAATTCGCTGAGCATTGCCGATTTCAGCAGCCGTGGTCCTTCCGCCTGCGACGGCGGCCTGTTTCCGCAGTTGAGCGCGCCCGGCGTCAACATCCGCACTGCCGATCTGTCCTTTGGCGGACTGCCGCTTTATGCCACTGTTTCGGGGACATCTTACGCGGCCCCGCACACGGCAGGCGCCATGGCCCTGCTGTTAGGCGCCTATCCCAATACCGGAATCGCGGCGTTGGAATCCGCGCTCATGCACTCGGTGCGCGACTTAGGTCAGCCCGGCGCGGACACGGCTTACGGCTACGGCCTGGTCGATGTGGCGGCGGCATACCGCCTGCTGTTGACCGCCGGCGGAAGCCCGCCCGCGATCACCTCATTGCCGGTGACCACAGGCACGCAGGGCGTGGCCTATAGTTATACCGTCACGGCCACCGACCCCGACGGCGGACCGCTCACCTTTTCACTAGATGTTGCTCCGGCGGGTATGAGCATCGACGCGAGTAGCGGATTAATCAATTGGATACCGAGCAGTGCGCAGCTGGGCAGCAACCCGGTAACAGTGCGCGTGCAAGATGTGGGCGGGCTGTTCGCCACGCAGAGCTTTGCGGTAACGGTTACTCCGCCGGTATTGCCCAATCGGCGCCCCGTGGCGGTCAACGACACGGTGAGCGTGAAAATGAATCTTACCAAGATCATTGCGGTACTGGCCAACGACCGCGACCCGGACGGCAATTTGGATGCGGGCACGGTAACCATCGTGAGCGCGCCGGCCAAGGGTATAGTGCGGGTAAATGCGGACGGCACGGTGAGCTATAAATCGCGACGTCATTTTAAAGGCACCGATCGATTCCGCTACACGGTTAAGGACAAGCGCGGCGCGATCTCCAATGTCGCCACCGTCAAGATCAAGATCATCAAATGAACATTATGTCGGGATCATCTCGTAGGACGTTCACACCAGCGCTGCTAGCGCTAACGCTGCTGCTCTCGGCGGGTGTCCGGGGGCACGGTACGGAACAAACGGCAGACCACCGCGACGGCCATCCATTGGCTACGCCCACGGGCGCGGACGGTCCGTCGCAGCCTGGCAAATACACGCGCACGGTGGTTGATTATCGCATCCCTGATCTGGCGC
>DATECT010000087.1:0-7388 GCA_035286765.1 Gammaproteobacteria bacterium | reverse complement strand
CCGATGCGCCTTGGCTTTCCCTAGCCCCTGGGCTGGCAGTTGTGGTGGATTTTAATGTACCGCTAAGCATAAGATTATCGAGATCCTTTAACCTTAACCGGAAGGCATCGTATTCGGCTAATTCAACGGTGCCGTCTTTATTTACGTCCAAGGTTGCATACTCAGGCAGTGCAGGCGCTCTCCCAACCTCTAAGGCAGACAAAAGGGCGTAATAATCAGGCTCAATAATCTTGCCGTCGCCGTTAAAATCGATCTGGTCGAAATTGTTGGCAATGGCGGGTACGCGCTGCAATTCATCCTTGGTCAGTGCGTTGTCTTTATTGGTATCCAATTCCGAGAAAGGGATATTTGTACCCCGAGCTGTGCTGGAAGTGCTGCTGCTAGGGTTATCCGTCGCAGCAAAGGCAATGCCGGATAACATCGTGAAACTGAGTGCCGCCAAAAATTTATTGCTCATGAAGCTCACTCCTTTGAATTAATAGAGGGTCACCCGACTGACGGTCTTGGTTTTTAACCGTATATTTCTAGACGTGGTGGATTCCGTTAAGTCCAATGCATCATGATGCATGTTGCGCCATCCAGCGGGAGCACTGAAATTTCGAAGTTATCGAGTCTTGATCTATATTAAAAGCGGTGATTTGTGCCGTGCAGGCATCGCCGTGCTTGCACGCTTAAGTCTGGGTTTAGAAATTTCTATGGGTTTTCCGTCCTGATGCCTATTTTATAAATAGGCAAAACAGTACCACCGCATTTTAGGCTAGCCATAGGGCATACATCGTTGGCGGCAGGCCAGCCTCGGCGTAGCAAGGCGCAAGCAAGATGATATTAGGAAAAGGAATAACTGCATGAGTGATCAAATAGAATGGGTTAAAGAGGGATATCGAATCACGTGCAATAGAGCGGAGGCTGATGTGGCCCTGATCACCGGGTTTTTGTCCTCTTCTTCGTATTGGGCGAAGGATATTTCACTAGACATTGTGCAGAGGTCTATTGATAACTCATTAAATTTTATACTGCTGAAAGGTAATCGGCAGGTTGGCTTTGCCAGGGTGGTAACGGATTATGCTACCGTTGCTTATTTGAGCGATGTCTTCATCCTCCCTGCATATCGCGGAAATGGGCTGGGAAAATGGTTAATTGAATGCGTGGTTTCCCATCCACGATTGCAGGGTTTCCGGCGCTGGCTATTGGCAACCTTGGATGCACATAAGCTATACGAGCCTTACGGATTTTCTGCGCTGAGCCATCCTGAGTGGTTTATGGAAAAATTTAACCCGGGTGTATATTCTAGTACTTCAAAATGAAACTCATTGAAAGAAAGTCCGTATCTGCGGGCTGATTGAGGCAGTGAAATGGGACGAGTTATCAAGCAGACGAAGTCATTGGGGAGGAGAAAACCTTGACGATGAATGAGGCGGGTGTAGCGACGGTGACCGATCCCGTGTGTGGCATGGAGGTCACCCCAGGCAGTGCCGCCGGGCATAGCGAGCATGCAGGCACCGACTATTATTTTTGCTCGTCTACCTGCAAACAAAAATTTGATGCAGCACCGGAAAGTTTTATAAATAAAAACGCCGGGGCCGCCGCGCACCCGACGGCCGCCGCTGTTCCCGAGCAAGCTGCCGGCTGCTCTAGTTGCATGTCTCCGCTTGGGGCGGATGTAACCGATGCCGAGCAGGAGGCGCAGGCGCGCGAGTATGCCACCCTGATGCGCAAATTCTGGCTGGCGGCGATTATCGGCGTGCCGGTATTGGCGGTCATGTTTTTGGACCTTATCCCCTCGGCACGGCAGGCGATGACGCCTTGGCACGGCGTGATCGGCATGGGGATGGCGATACTGACCTTCCCGGTATTGGCTTGGTCCGGCGGCCAGTTTTTTTCCGCGGCGTGGAATAATTTCCGCAACCATAATACCAATATGGATACCCTGATCGCGCTCGGCACGGGCGCGGCGTGGCTTTATTCCACTGTCGTGGCCGTTGCACCCGGCTTATTCCCGGCGGGAACCGCGGGGATGTATTTCGATGTGGCGGTGATCGTGATCGCATTGATCGTGCTGGGGCAGGCGCTGGAGATGCGTGCCAAGAGCCGTTCGGGCGCAGCCATCCGTAATCTACTGGAACTCCAGGCCAAGACGGCGCGTGTCATTCGCGGCGGCCAGGAAATCGATGTGCCGCTTGAAGAGGTGGTGATTGGCGACACGGTGCTGGTGCGCCCCGGCGAAAAGATCCCGGTGGACGGGGTGATCCTGAGCGGCGAATCGGCGATTGATGAGTCAGTGGTCACCGGCGAGTCGGTGCCGGTGGATAAGCAGGCCGGGGATGCCGTCATCGGTGCCAGTGTGAATAAGACCGGCGCATTTACCTTTCGTGCCACGCACGTAGGCAAGGAAACGGCGCTGGCGCGTATTGTCGAGATGGTGCGCCGCGCGCAAAGTTCCAAGCCGCCCATCGGCAGATTGGTCGATAAGATATCTTCCTATTTCGTGCCGTCGGTGATGATCGTGGCCATTATCACCTTTCTGGCGTGGTTCAATTTCGGCCCCTCGCCCATGCTCAATTTCGCGATGGTGACCATGGTGGCCGTGCTGGTGATTGCCTGCCCGTGCGCACTGGGGTTGGCCACGCCGATCAGCCTCATGGTCGGTGTCGGCAAGGCCGCGGAGCACGGTGTATTGATCCGTAACGGCGAAGCCCTGGAGACCGCATCCCGGCTCACCACCATTGTGCTGGATAAGACCGGCACGCTGACCAAAGGCCGCCCCGAGTTGACCGATGTGCTGGGCCTCAACGGGTTTCCCGAGGACGAACTGCTGCGCTTGGCGGCGGCTGCCGACCGGCGCAGCGAACACCCCCTGGCGCAGGCGATCGTGTACGGCGCGCAGGCACGCGGCATCCCTATGGCAGAGCCGGACAGCTTTAACGCCGTGCCGGGACATGGCGTGGAGGCGACCATCGGCAAACAGCATGTATTGGTCGGCAACAATAAATTGATGCAACGGGCGGCTATTCCACTGGAGGCATTTCAAGCCGCAGCGATGCGCTTTGCCGAGCAGGGTAAGACGCCGATGCTGGTGGCCGTTGATCATAAACCCGCCGGGATTATTGCCGTTGCCGATACGCTCAAGGACGATTCGATTGCCGCAGTGCGCACGCTGCAACGCATGGGCATCGAGGTCATTATGATCACCGGCGATAACGAACGCACCGCGCGCGCCGTCGCGCAGCAGGCCGGCATCAAGCGGGTGCTGGCGGAGGTGTTGCCGGAGGATAAGGCGCGCCATATCGTGGATTTGCAGAGAGAAAACCAATCGGCAAGGCCGGGCAGTTCACGCGAGGTTTGGCTCGTCGGCATGGTCGGCGACGGTATCAACGACGCCCCGGCGCTGGCACAGGCCGACATCGGTTTTGCCATCGGTACCGGCACGGATGTAGCGATAGAGGTGGCGGATGTCACGCTGGTCGGCGGCAGCCTGCACGGCGTCGTCTATGCCATCGCCATTTCGCGGGCCACGTTGCGCAACATCAAGCAAAATCTGTTCGGCGCGTTTATCTATAATGTACTCGGCATCCCTATCGCCGCCGGGGTGTTCTATCCGTTGTTGGGAATGTTGCTGTCGCCGATAATCGCGGGCGCGGCGATGGCCGCATCGAGCATCACGGTGGTGACTAATGCCAATCGGCTGCGCTTCTTTGAGCCGGCGCCGGTGGAAAAAGGTTAACCAGGAGATGAGAATATGGCTATAACACAAATTATCGTAAGCGCGATTGGGCTTGTGCTCATTGCCTGGATTGTTTGGTATTTCTGGATGTGGCGCGGCGCGAGCGTGAGTGCGCAGGTGCAAGATGGCATGCAGAGTGTCGATGTCACCGTGAAGGGCGGCTACCAGCCCGCTTCAATAATGGTAAAGGCCGGGCAGCCGGTGCGCCTGAATTTCACGCGCCGCGAGGCATCCACCTGTGGAGAAGAGGTGGTGATCCCTGATTTCGGCAAGCGCGCGCACCTGCCGGAAAATAATACCGTGGCCATTGTGATAACTCCCGAGAAACCGGGCGAATATGGATTTACCTGCGGAATGAATATGTACCGCGGTAGGCTGATAGTCACGTAAAGCCCGCTATTTACCTTGTATTATGACGGAGCGCAGCCGTTTGATTGACAATGCCGACATACGGAATTAAGCTTGTGCCCATGCTCTTCCGTAAACTGACAGCCTTGTTGATTACCTTGTCCATGGTCGCTGTGCCCATGCAATCCGCTTTTGCGCAAGCGCTCAGTGCGATGCACATTCAACAGGAACAAAGGGTGGTGCAGGCATCTCCTATGGGTGCCCATCATGCTGACGCGCACCATGACAGGCTCGCTCAACCTAGTAAAAGTGCATTACCTGAAGCCTTAACCCCTCAGATCGGTATGAGCCAGCATCCTGCCAATCATAACCATGATAGTTGTGACACCTTATGCTTTGCTGCGTTTGTGATGTCATGCGGTTCAATCAATATTCCCTTCCGTTCCATATATAACGCCACCTTGTCTCACCCTTTCAACGGCATAGATCTAGCCGCTGAAATAAAGCCTCCTCGAAACCTCCTGAACTAACTCCAACAGGCCGTGCGCCTGTTTAGCTATGTATTTTTACATAGCGCTGGGAGATTGCGGATTTTTCATTCGGTAATTGACTGCTTGGCGTGATGCCATTGTGTCTTAGCCATTCCGATGTAGCGGAATGGCTAAGACCGGCGCATCCGGCGTTCACTTACCACCCGCTTTATCCCCGCTTAAATACCCATTAAGATTAGTGGCGCTGATCGTGTTATGCGCCAGTGCGATTGCTCACTGAGGACGGAGGAAGTAATTATGCGATTTCATGCAACATGGTCTGTAGTAAGACTTTTTGGCTTACCCCTGTTTATGCTGCTCTGGCAGGCGACACCTTATGCTCACGATGATCATAAAGCGAATGCCGCACCTGCCAAGGTTGACCGTGTGGTCGCCATCACCGCGTCGGATACGCAATACGACATACCCGGCATCGATGTAAAAGCGGGTGAGACCATACGCTTTGTGGTGACGAATAAAGGCCAAGTCACGCATGAATTTGTCATCGCCGATGCCGCGGAACAGGCCGAGCATGAAAAAATGATGCAGAGCATGCCCGGCATGGTGATGTCCGGTGAGGAAAATGCCATTGCACTTAAGCCAGGCGAAACCAAGCAACTTATATGGAAGGCGACTGCGCAGGGCATCATCGAGTTTGCCTGTCATCAGCCCGGCCATTATGCGTTGGGCATGGTGGGGAAGATCCGGGTTAAATCGTAATGCCTTCGCGCAGGTCCATGGCGAGTTACATGTCTAACCACATGAGGAATATGTTGATGCGTGTTGTCAAAAGAATGGCTGGCGCTCGGCATTACCGTACAGCCTTAGTTCTATCCGGCGCGTTAGTGCTGGTCAACGCTGTTCAAGCGGAGACCGCACCGCAAACACTACGCGATGCGGTTAACCAGGCCTGGGAAAGAAATCCACAGATCCAAATACTGGAGGCCAGGCAAGCAGAAGTGGCCGCGCAAGAGACGGCTGCCACTAGCCTATTGCCGGCGGCACCCTCCCTGGAGGCCAGCGGGCGCAGTGACCGTTTGCAGGAGAATGAGGGACAGAACGAACTGGAAATCGGTCTTAGCATGCCACTATGGCTGCCCGGCCAGCGTGCCGCGCATCAAGCGCAAGTGGCTGCTACACAAACCAATCTCACCGGCGATGCTCAAGCACTGCGTCTGCGTTTGGCGGGGGAGGTACGTGAAGCGATCTGGGCAGTAGCGCTGGCGCAGGGTGAAGAGGCTTTGGCAAAGCAGCGTGTGCAAACGGCCAAGGTTTTAGAGCAAGACGTGGCACGGCGCACGCATGCCGGTGAATTAGCGCACACAGACCTCAATCTGGCGCAGAACGAAAACCTTGCGGCACAAAGTACTTTACTTGAGGCACAAAATCGCTTGTCACAGGCGCGGCAGGCGTATGCAATCTTGGTCGGTTCCATGGACTTGCCGGTTGAGCATGAGGAGGCAGTACAACAGCTCTCCACTCTCGAGACCCACCCGCAACTGGAAGCGGCGCGCAGCGGCATTGAAATAGCCCAGGCGCAACTGCGCGTGACCAATGCATCACGGCGCGATGCGCCGGAGTTGAGTATCGGCACGCGCCATGAGCGAGGCAGTAATACCCAGCCTTACGAGGATAGTCTCATGCTGGCGCTGCGCCTGCCGTTGGCGACGCAGGCGCGTAATCAACCGCTCGTTGCCGCCGCCCAGACTGCCCTTGCTCAGGCCCAGAGCGACTACGATCAACTGCGCAGGACGCTGGAGTTGCAAATCAAGCAGGCTGAATACGCTTATGAGGCTGCACAGGCCACCGTTGCACTTGCCGGGCAACAGCAGGAGATCATGCGGGACAATTTAACGCTTTCGCAGCGGGCTTTTAACTTGGGTGAATTGGGCCTGTTAAATTTTCTGCAGATAAAGGCAACTGTGTTTGGCGCTGAGCAGAATTATCTACAACAAAAGACCGCGCTGGGCCGAAGCAAGGCGCGTCTTAATCAAGCACAAGGTATTTTACCATGAATCCTTTAATAAAAATTTTGCAGTCATTGAGTTCGGCTCTCATGCTGGGGTTGTTATGCCAATTTGCGTGGGCTGACGCGGGCCACGATGAGGCGCCTCCGCCTATGGCCACGCAAGCAGCACAGGCACGCATCGAGGCGAGTTCAGCCTAGATGCGTGCCTGTGCTGCTTGCGTAGGGCAGCAGTTACAGATCTTTATCGACGAGTTTTCCACCAACGAGCCGATAGTGGGCGCCAATGTCGAAATTGTAACGCCAGTGGGCAAGGTGCAGGCAACAGATGAGGGCGATGGCGTGTATACCTTGAATGCAGATTGGGTGGCTAAACCCGGCAAATACGAGCTCATGATTGCCGTGGAGACAGGCAAGGCCACTGAGGTGTTGGCGGGAACGCTCACCATTGCTGAGCGGAGTTCGAACGTGGCGCACGCTCGTCCCTGGTTAAGTTATGCAAAATGGGCGGGGGCAGTAGTCGGCACATTATTAATTCTATTGTTCTCATTTAAGTGGCTATGTGGCCGCCGGAAAGCCGTGTTAGTCCCCGCGCTATTTTTTACGATCATGCTGGCGGGGGAACGCCCCGAGGCATTTGCCAACGGTGATGAGGAACATACTCATACACCTGCGGCTAAACCAGCAGAACCTGTTTCAGAGCCGTCTGCAATTACGCCGGGTAAAAATGTGTCAAGCCCGGCAACTGCCAGTGTAGTCGCCGCTAAACGCTTGCCTGATGGCAGTGTATTCATGCCTAAAGCGACCCAACGCATGCTGGGCA
>DATECT010000086.1:0-4759 GCA_035286765.1 Gammaproteobacteria bacterium | reverse complement strand
CAAACGCACCGATCCAAATATCCGCAAACTGCAAGAAGACCTAACCGAAAAACTGGGCAGCCAAGTCACCTTCCAACACAGCACCAAAGGCAAGGGCAAGCTGGTAATTCAATACAATAATCTGGACGAGCTGGAAGGCATACTCTCACACATAAAATAACGATTACAACTACGCAAGGAGAGCATCATGTTCTATATCCCCGTCATTTTGGGCAGCGTGCGCAAGGGCCGGCAAAGCCCCAAGGCGGCCAAGTTCGTCTATCGGCGCATGCTGCAAACCGGGCAGATAGAAACGGAGATTATTGATCTGTTGGATTACAACTTTCCCATCATGGAAGAGCGCCTGCGCTTCAACGATAACCCGCCGCCGCGGCTGGTGGAGTTCAGCGAAAAAATAAAACGCGCCGATGCCGTGGTGGTGGTTGCGCCGGAATATAATTTCGGCTATTCCGGTGTGCTGAAAAACGCCCTCGATTATCTGCTACCCGAATATCAGCGCAAACCGCTCGCCTTTGTTACGGTATCCGCCGGCTCCTTCGGCGGCCTAAATTGTTTGGCCCAGCTCCGCCAAGTCGCCTTTGGCCTGGGTGCGCTGCCCATTCCCGCCAGCCTGCCGGTGTCGCGCATCCAAGAGGCGTTTGATGATGACGGGCATCCGCAAGACCCCGGCTATGAAAAAAGGGCGCAGGGATTTTTAGACGAGCTGCTGTGGTACACCGAGGCCATCGCCGCGCAGCGCGCCAGAGTCCAGCCCAAATAAGCCGAGCTATTTTTGAGTCTGAAAATGTCAAATTCAATAAGGCCGGAACGAGGAACAATAACCGGCAACAATATGTGACATTTCGTTGGCGTGACCAGCCCCCGTTAAACAATCCGACCAGCGTTTTTGTAACCCGGGTTGCACCCAAGCTAGTGTAATTGCTGAGTTTGGTGCAAGGAATGAATGCTGGGAAACGAAGCATCCGTCTAGCAGTAGGGCCGGTTGTTTTGCCGGAGTTTGCGCGGGAGCGCAAGCGGAGACAAAATGACGACACAATCGCTATGGGCCTTAATGAGGGTGCTCGGCCCGGATGGGCCCGGCCAAGCGCGTGCCGAGGCAAAAAAAGCAAAAAATGACGTAGCTTGCACCCCCTGAAGAGTCGGAGTAGAGTTTGGAAACTACCGTGCGTGTGCGGTTGAATCCCGCAGGGTTCGCGGGCAATTCGCCAATAGGAAGTAGACTGGCCCGAGCAAGTCGATGAACCGCAACGGCAACATACATACACCAGGCTGGCCGCGTTTTTTTGGGATGGGGGGTGTTTATTACTTTGTTGAATCAGGCCGTGTTTGTGGAAGGGCAGCCATCAGGCCAGGAGTACCCATCCACTTTCGGCATCGGCCTCGATGCGCAGGGCATCGAAATTCACGCTTATCTGGCCACCTCTTACCCGTATATTCCGGCGGGCACGGACACCGATACTCTCTTCGATAAGGAGGGGAACGGTTTTAATTTCCGGGTTTTTGATCTTAGCCGGGCCAAACTGCCTGCGCAAGGTTTGGGGGCGTTTGTCCACCTGAAGGCAGGCCCGCAGGCCGATGTGCCGGCGGCGGGCTGACCGAGGTCTATGCCCCCGGTAGAGTTGAGCTCGGCAAATTCTACCGTCCGGCGGGCGCCGAGTATAACGAGGCCCCAAGAATTTTAATTTCCCCATTCCTATACCGCCATTCATGCGCCGGGCACGCTCACCCTGACGCCGGAATGCCCGCGAGGTCGCCCGGAAACGCGACGCTGCCCGACGGCGGCACCGGCACGGCGCAATGGCAGGGCCTGGCGGGCTACGTCAACTACAAGTGGATCCCGCGCGGTGGCGGGCACTGCACGGCGAGGTATTCCGCGACCGCGACGGGTTAGGCCTCGGCAGAGGTGCTTCTCACCGCGAAAGAGATCACCGTCACGCTGGCCTAGCTGCCCGCTGACCAAGAGGTGTTGCGCAGCGAGTGGCGCGTGGGCGAATCGGACCAGGCCGTTTTGGCGCAACGGGGCGGCGTGCTGAAACAGCACCAAAGTTCCACACCCTTTGAGGTGAATGATACATTTCGGTGACGTCGAGGCCGTGCGGTCGCAGCTTGGGGAGGGGATATGAGCAGCAAGGATAAACCCGTCCAGATGGATGACGCGGCGTCGATTAAACGGCGCCGCGCCTACCTGCTCAGCATCGGGCTGGGTTTGCTGACGCTCTATGCCGTGCTGATTCATGGCGGGCTGGTGCAAGGCACGGCGGCCTATTGGGTGACCGATGTCTCTTGGACGGTGTTTTCAGGGGCCGCGGCGTGGCGCAGTTTTGTCACCGCCCGCCATCAAACCATCCGCCACTATGCCCTCGCCTGGTATTGGTTCGCCGGGGCGAACTTCACCTTTTTTGCCGGACAGTTAATCTGGGACTACAATGAACTCGTCCTCGGCAAATATGTGCCCTTCCCCGCCGTATCCGACTTCTTCTATGTGTTCTGGCCGCTGCTGTTTGTGGTAAGCGTATTTTACTACCGCGCCCAGCGCCCCACAGCAAACTTCACGCTATTCCAACTCGGCAATCTGGGCATCTTGCTCTCCTGTCTCACGCTGGTATTTTTCACCATCCTTTACGCACCGATTCAGCAGAGTGATAAACCGCTGATCTGGGTCATTACCGGCCTCAGTTATCCGATCACCTTTACGCTGGCGTTTTTTTTCGCACTGTTCTGCTATTGGTTTTACATCTGGCGTGGCCATCGGCACATATTCATACTCATGCTGCTGGCGGCGGCGGTGCACAACGTGGCCGACGCGCTTTACGTCCTAGAGTTGTTGGGAAATCGATTCGGGCCGACCAATTACCTGAATATGGGCTGGCTCATCCCCTTCTTCCTCGCTTATTGGGCGGCCTTCGAGCAGGATGCCCTAACAAAACGGCCGTCAACCTCGGAGCAGGAGGTGTATGAAGTGCGCGGCCGCGACGGATTGGACGCCGTCATCCCGGCGCTGGCCCTGCTCGTCACGGTAGGGGTATTATTCCTTTACCGGGGGCAATTCAGCCAGGCGACCCTAAGGATGATGATGGTAACGGGAATCCTGTTCGCACTGTTTCTGTTCATGCGCGAATGGTGGACGAGTAAGATCCAAGCGGATCTGGTGGAGAGTATTCGCGCCGCACGCGACGACCTCGACGCGAAGGTCAAGCAGCGCACCGCCGAGCTGGAGGCCGCCAACAAGGAGTTGGAGTCGTTCAGCTACTCGGTCTCGCACGATCTGCCCACGCCGTTGCGCGGCATCGACGGTTTCAGCCGGGCGCTGCTGGAAACTTACCCGGATCGATTGGACGAACGCGGCAAGCATTATCTGGACCGTGTGCGTGCGGGCGCGCAGCGCATGGGCCGGTTGATCGACGACCTGCTCAATCTGTCGCGCGTCACGCGCCATACAATGCGCTCCGAGACGGTGGTGGATCTCAGCGCCCTGGCGCGGGACATCGCGGAGGATTTGCGCCAAACGCAAACGCAACGTCAGGTGGAATTTCGCATCCAAGGGGGTTTACAGGCGCAGGGCGACGCGCATTTATTGCATATTGCCCTGCAAAACCTGCTCGCCAACGCCTGGAAATTCACCTCCAGGCATGCGCATGCCGTCATCGAGTTCGGCCTTGTCGAACACCAGGAAGGGGATGTGTACTTCGTGCGCGACGACGGCGCGGGTTTTGACATGGCCTACGCCGGTAAATTATTCGGCGCCTTTCAGCGCCTGCACGATGAAACGGAATTCGAGGGCAGCGGCATCGGCTTGGCCACAGTGCAGCGCATCATCCATCGCCACGGCGGGCGCATCTGGGCGCAAGGCGCACCGGAACAGGGGGCCACATTTTATTTCACGCTACCCGCTCACCCCGTGCTGAGGGCATAATCATGATGAAAACAACCCTGCTGGTGGGAGACAACCCCGATGATAACGCAGACGCTGGGGGCGCTTATAAATAAAACCAGCCGGTTAGTGGAAGATAATCATGACGACGCGGCGCGCGGCCACGGCCCGGGCGCCGACGCCTATCTGTGCAAACCGGTGAATCTCACGCAATTCAACAAGGTGCTGCGACAACCGGGGCTGTATTGGCTGGTGCTGAACGAATCCCCGCCCGGTCCGGATGGACTGAGGAGTGACGCCAATGCTTAATGTGCTGATCCTGGATGACTCTCCGGACGATGCCGAACTGGTCGTGCTGGAGTTGGAAAGGGGCGGCTTTGAATTGCGCTGGGAGCGTATCGACAACGCCGCGGCCTTGCACACCGCCCTCGACAAGCAGCCGTGGAACCTCGTTATCGCCGACCACTCCATGCCGCATTTTAGTGCGCAGAGTGCCCTGGAATTAGTCAAGGCGCGCGGGATCAGCATTCCCTTCATCATCGTTTCCGGCACCATCAGCGACAATGCCGCCGCGCAAATCATGAAGGCCGGCGCGCGTGACTTCATCGCCAAAACCAATCTGGCGAGGCTGGCGCCCAGCGTGCGGCGCGTGTTGGAGGAAGCGCACGCCGCACGCGAACGCCGGCGCATCCAGGAGGAACTGGAGAGTCTCAGGCGCCGCAATGAATTGATTCTGCACTCCGCCGGCGAAGGCATTTGCGGGTTGGACGCGAACGGTAGAATCACCTTCATCAACCCCGCCGCCGCCCGTATCCTGGGCTATGGGATGGAGGAACTGCTGGGCTGCTCGCTGGAAGATCTTCTATATACCCCACACCCGGTTCGCCA
>DATECT010000085.1:0-4981 GCA_035286765.1 Gammaproteobacteria bacterium | reverse complement strand
GCCACATTGCAAAACCATGCGGGCAGTAGCCGCCCGCGCGAACGCGATCACCCTATCGCCAACCGCGCTGTGCGGCTAACCCAATTTCCGAATCTGCCCTTCCGCCCGGTCACACCCCTCGCGGCGCGCGACCTGGCGCATTACCACTCGGCGATGGAGGCCATCGACAGCGCCTTCCTCACCCACGTACAGGCCAATCCCGAACTGCGCCCGCGCGTGGGCAACCCGGATGAAATGCGTTCCAACCGCATGGACGCCACGCTGGATTACCTGAAACACCGCGTCACCCAGGTTGAGCCCGGCATCGCCGAATCCCTGCACGGGGCCGTCATCACCGCACTCAACGAAGAAGCGGTGATCTCGGCCTGTTTGGGCAATAAGGGCGGCATTAATCTGTGCGTGACCTACGAAGCGTTCGCCCCCAAGATGCTCGGCGTCATCCGCCAAGAGATTATCTGGACCGACCACTTGCACTCGCGCGGGCGTACGGCGGGCTGGCTATCCGTTCCCTTGATCCTCACCTCGCACACCTACGAAAACGGCAAAAACGAACGCTCGCATCAAGACCCGGCCATGTGCGAGGCGCTGCTGGGCGAACCTTCCGACATCGCGCGCGTACTATTCCCGGCGGATTACAACACGGCCTTGACGGCCTTGGCGGCCTGCTACCGCACGCACGGCAGGATATTCACCATGGCGGTAGCGAAGACGCCCGTTGCTAATCTGTTTGATCAGGCCGAGGCGCACCAGCTCGTGCAGGACGGCGCCGCCCGCCTACCCTGGGCGGCCGGCAACGGCCAGGACATCGAAGTCATCCTCACTGCCATCGGCGCCTTTCAGCTTGAGCAGTGTCTGCGTGCCGCGCAGCGTCTTGATGAGCGCGGCGTGGGCTGCGCGATTAACTACATCATCGAACCGGGCCGCTTTCGCGATCCGCGCGGCAAACGCGAGGCCCTTTGGCAGGCGCCCGAACAACTACGTCACGCCCTCTACCCGGACAGCGTGGCGCACCGCGTATTCGTCTCACACACCCGGCCCGAGGTCATGGGGGGCGTGCTGCGCCCGCTGGACACGGGGCGCCGCACTATTTTCCTGGGTTACACCAATCACGGCGGCACACTCGATACGCCCTCAATACTATTCGTCAACCGCCTGTCGTGGGCGCATATTGTGCGCGCCGCCGCACGCAGTATCGACGCGCCCCTGCACAAATTTTTGCACGCCGAAGAAATGGACGCCTTGCAGGGCAAACGCAATCCGCAAGGCATCCTCATTTGAACAATCACTGCATCCTCACCATTAACAGCGGCTCATCCAGCCTGCGGGCAAGCCTGTTTTACGCGAACAGCGCGCGCCGTAATTTCCATTACCGCCGGATCGGCGGCACTGAACTACCCGACTATGGCGCCGCCTTCGAGCATCTGCTTCTCGATCTGGGCAACATTACTCCTACGATAATTGCGCATCGCATTACCCACGGCGGCGATGCGCACGAACCCGCGCGGCTACTCGATGCCCGCGAATATGCCCGCCTAAAAGACCTAGTGCGGCTTGCCCCGCTGCACCTGCCCGATAATTTATTAGGCGCGGACTTATGCGCGCAACGTTTCCAGGCCGCGCAACTCGCCTGTTTCGATACGGCCTTCCATTACACACTAAACGATACGGCGCGCCGCCTGCCCCTGCCGGCATCGCTCGGCTTACGAAAATACGGTTTTCACGGGCTTAACTATGCCCATATTGCGCGACGGCTGCGGGAATTATTGGGGCCAAGTGCCCATGGCCGCGTGATCGCCGCCCACCTGGGCAACGGCGCCAGCCTGTGTTTACTGGAAGGCCTCTGCTCTACCGATACCACCATGGGCCTGACACCTGCAGGCGGCATTCCCATGAGCACCCGCAGCGGCGACCTAGACCCGGGCATCATGCTGGAACTCAGCAAACAATATGCTATTGAAGACTTAACAAAATTTATCTACCGCCAAACCGGGCTATATGCCTTATCGGATAATCTGAGCGGCGACATGGAGACATTATTGGCGAGCAACACGCCGCAGGCTAACTTCGCCATCGATTATTTTTGCTATCAGGTGCGTGGCGCGATAGGTGCCTTGGCCGCCAAGGCAGGCGGCATTGATGTGCTGGTGTTTAGTGGCGGTATTGGCGAACATGCCCATGAAATCCGCGCCGCCATCTGTGATCCACTCGCCTTTTTGGGCATCGCACTCGACTCCAAGGCCAATCTCATCCATGACACGTGGTTAAACACACCCGACTCCAAACCGATACTGTGCATTCCGGCGGATGAGGAAGAGACCATGATCCTGCTCGCAAAAAACCATATTGCACAGCACGGCACACTGGGAAATCACGGTGCGGTAGGTGCAAATTCATTCGCATAAACAGCAGGCAGGTGCAAATTTATTCGCACAAAGCGGTGCAGATGAATCGCCTGCCGCAGTTATTTCCATGATCGTCCGTCTTTAGCCTAACAAATCATGGTACGCAAGCTATTCCCCTTGGCCACAATATTATAATTTTCATCGCGGGTATGATCGCCTGCGGGTTCATAATAACCCTTGATTTTTCCATGCGCATTCTTTAACACCTGAATGCCATCGGGCTGGGTTTCAATATAGCCAATGATATTATTGGCAACATCCTTCAAGATCTGTTTTTCCATGCCGCCTCCTGGCTTTTCACTATCCGCCTTGATGATTAGGTTCCCGCCGTAATATAGCCACCAGGTAATCAAAGATCAATTTTCGCCGACCGGCCTGCCGCCGGGGCATGTTCGTTAAGCGTAAAATAAAAGGTCGCCCCTTGTCCAATAGCGCCTTCCGCCCATATCCTGCCGCCATGGCGGGATATGATGCGCTGCACTGTGGCGAGCCCGATGCCCGTGCCATCGAATTCATCGGTGCCATGCAGCCTTTGGAAGGGTCCGAACAGCTTGCCGATATAATCCATATTAAAACCCGCACCGTTGTCACGCACAAAATAAATTGGATTACTCTCATGCCGTATAACGCCGAACTCAATCTGGGCATGCTCTTTTTTAGTAGTAAACTTCCAGGCATTACTTATCAGATTGTCTAGCGCTATCTGCATTAGCAGCGAATCTCCCTCAGCCATCACGTCATCGGCAACAATAAAATTTACCAATCTTTCCGGCTGACCCTGCTGCAAGCGTACTATGCAATCACGCACCTTGGCGCTGAGATTGAGCGTTTTCCGCTGTAGGGAACTGCGGCTCACCCGCGAGAGATTCAGCATGGCGTCGATGAGCGACCCCATGCGCTGGCTGGCGGAGCGAACACGCTGTAAATATCCCTGACATTGTTCGGGCAAACTCTCACCGCATTCCTCAAGCAGGGCAAGACTAAACCCGTCGATTGCCCTAAGGGGGGCGCGCAAATCATGCGAAACGGAGTAGCTGAACGATTCCAGTTCTACATTAAGTTGCTGCAATTCCGTATAGCTGTTGCGTAACTCGGTGGTCATCTTATTTGCCAATGCCACGGCCCGATGACGGGTATGCGCCAAGCTCGCCATAACGGCAAACAACAAAGCGCTCAATATTAAACCTCCGCTAAGTACCAAGGTCGATTTCCGGGAATCAATGGTGGCTTCGAAGCTAGGCCGGCTGTTAAATAACAGCGTCCAGGTATGGCCGGCGACTTCCAGAGGCAGCGTAGTCACCAATGCAGGCGGACTCGTGCGTGGCAGGAGTTTTTTGCTTTTGTCATGATCGTACATTAACGTTTCTGCGCTAATGCTAGAACCATCGTATACCTTCAAGTCCACATCCTTGATGCTTTCCCCCAGTATGCCGTCGATAAGATCGCCCATACGGAAGGGCCCATAAATAAAACCGAGTAAAGCGGATCGGCGCTCTGCAACAGTATTGTGAGCTTGTAAATTACGATAGACGGGCAGATACATGAGAAAACCTGATTGCGGGTCTTGCTCGGTTTCCTGCACCAGGATCACCTTAGCCGTTGCCGATGGCAGACCGGTATCGCGCGCCCTGACCATGGCGGCGTTGCGCGTCGGGTTTGAAAACATATCGTAACCGAAGGCGCGCAGATTGCGCCCGGTAAACGGCTCCAGATAGACAACGGGGAAATACTCGGCGCGCCGGCCTTCGGGCTTAATGTCATACCCCGGATAACCTTGAGCGCGCACCGCCGCAATATTCCGTTGCTTATCGCGCAGGCTAATACGTTTGGCAAAGCCGATACCCTGTATGCCCGGATTATTCTCATTAATACGCAAACCCGTGGTGTAATTGTACCAGTCGCGGCGGCTAATATCGTTATTGGATGAAAAAAGGGCAACGCCGCCGCGCAAGATCTGTTCGTAATTTATCAGCCGTGTTCTAATGACTGCCCTTAGCTGCTCGGTATGGCTTGCGAAGCGCAGCCGCGCAGCCTCTAAAACCTCGGCCTTGGTAAGCTGCCATTGCCACAGCGACGCGCACACGGCGATGATGAGCACCAGCCATGCCACCGACATGCGCAGAAAGATGCGATCAAATAAGGTTTTTGACTTAAGCGGAGAAATTCGCATGAGTTACTTTAATACCATATAAAGCCGGCACGCAAAGCCGCAAAAAAATCAATATCATGGCAAGGCAGCGCAGCCACATGACAGATTATTGCCTGTCTTGCGGCTTATTATTTCAAGTTGCTCGTAAATAGCCAACTCTAGCCTGGTTTTTTTGCGGCTTTGCGTCTTCGACTGCATGGATGGCCGCTACGGGCTTCCTGCCCTCTCGCGGCACTACTCCATCCCTGGAGGGCGCAAGACGACTGCATGGATGCAGGAGGTAGAGCATTGCCGGGAGCAAATGCCGAGGTACGACTGCAGGGACACAGGACGACTCCATGGATGGCCGCTTCAGGCTTCCTGCCTTCACGCGGCACTACCTCCATCCCTGGAGGGCGGAGAGGTAGAGCGCCGTCTGGAACGGGCGCCG
>DATECT010000084.1:0-6518 GCA_035286765.1 Gammaproteobacteria bacterium | reverse complement strand
AAGGGTCCTTCCTCATGCCCCCGACCTCCGCATTTAAACGGCGAGGCCAGTGGTTGCTAAATCAACCAGCAAATATACGGAACGACGAAATTTGCGAAACTTGGTGGCTATGGGTGGACTCGAACCACCGACCTCAGCATTATGAGTGCCGCGCTCTAACCAGCTGAGCTACATAGCCTTTACAGTGGCGAGTGACGAGTAGCGAGGGGCGAGTTAAAAAAACAAAAATGTTTTTCTTGTGACCGTAAACTAACTATTATAAACATTACTCGCCACTCGCTACTAGCCACTCGCTACTGTTTTTAAACATTAAACCTGAAATGCATTACATCGCCGTCTTGCACGATGTATTCCTTGCCCTCCAGGCGCCATTTACCGGCCTCTTTGGCGCCCTGCTCGCCCTTATAGGCAATAAAGTCATTATAGGCGATCACCTCGGCGCGGATGAAGCCGCGCTCAAAATCGGTGTGGATAACGGCGGCAGCCTGTGGGGCCGTAGCGCCCACGGGGATAGTCCAGGCGCGCACCTCTTTAACCCCGGCGGTAAAGTAAGTTTGCAGACCTAATAGCTCGTAACCGGCGCGAATAACGCGATCCAGCCCCGGCTCGTTCAGGCCCAATTCTTGTAGAAACTCGGCCTTTTCTTCATCGGCCAGTTCGGCAATCTCGGCCTCGATCGCGGCACACACCGGCACCACGCGGGCGCCTTCGCGCGTGGCATGATCACGCACCTGCTCAAGATACGGATTATTGGTAAACCCATCCTCCGCCACATTGGCGATATACAAGGTGGGTTTGGCGGTAAGCAGACATAACTCGCGTATTATTTTGTTTTCATCGGCAGTTAAGCCCAGCGCCCTTACCGGGGCGCCGCTGTTTAACTGGGGCTGGATGCGCTCCAGCAAGGCCTTCAGCGCCAGCGCGTCTTTATCACCGCCCTTGGCGTTTTTTGCCGCGCGGGTGAGCGCCTTCTCGACGGTATCGAGGTCGGCCAGGGCCAATTCGGTGTTGATGACCTCGATATCGGCCAGCGGATCGATTTTGCCCGCCACATGCACCACATCGTCGTTTTCAAAACAGCGCACTACGTGGGCGATGGCCTGCGTCTCGCGGATATTGGCGAGAAATTTATTACCCAAGCCCTCTCCCTTGGAGGCACCCGCGACCAGCCCGGCGATATCGACAAACTCCATGGTGGTCGGCAATACCCGTTGCGGCTTGACGATTTCGGCCAAGGGCGCGAGCCGCGCATCAGGCATGGCCACCACGCCAACATTGGGCTCGATGGTACAGAACGGATAATTCTCCGCGGCAATACCGGCCTTGGTTAAGGCATTGAATAACGTGGACTTGCCGACGTTGGGCAGTCCGACGATGCCGCATTTAAATCCCATAGTTACCCTAACAATAATTTTTGCGCGCGAAGGCACAAAGCACGTAAAGATTTAACGCATTAAAAATATCTGACCGCATGAATCCTGTAATACCATCTTGCCGGTTAAACTCGTATCGTGCGCCGTGCGCACGAATTGGCGAAGACAATTCGGCGCACGCTACACGCGGGTATGCAATTGTTGCATGGCCTTTTCGCGCTCGCCGTGCAGTAATAGCGGTAACGCCATCAGTGCCTCGGCCACGGCGTCATGGAGCAAGGTCTCTTCCTGCTTGGCCGGGCGGTTTAATACATAGTTCGTTACATCGTTGCCCTTGCCGGGGTGACCGATACCGATGCGCAAGCGCATAAAGTTATCGCCCAGGTGCGCGATGATGTCGCGCAGGCCGTTGTGCCCGCCATGACCGCCGCCCTGCTTAAGCCGCAACGTGCCCACCGGCAGATCGAGATCGTCATGCACGACCAGGATGTTTTCCAGCGGGATCTTGTAGAAGCTCGCCAGGCCTGCGATAGCCTGCCCGCTCCGATTCATGAAGGTATGGGGTTTGAGGAGCCAACAACTCTGGGGCTGACCACTGACGGTATATTTGCAGACCGCGCCTTGGAATTTGCTCTCGAATTTGAAGTTCACGCCACCCTGACGGGCCAACTCATCCACCAACCAAAAGCCGACATTATGGCGCGTCTGCTCATAGTCGGGGCCTGGGTTACCCAGGCCCGCGATGAGTTCAATAGCCGAGGCCAACGCCAACGACTCCGTTGGCAGCTGAGGCTACGTTATTTCCCCTCGGCCTTGCCGCCCTTGGCTTCAGGCTTGGCCTCGGCCTTGGCCGTAATGGCCTCCGGGGCAGGCTGTTCAACGGGCGCGGCAGTCTCTTCAACAGCGGCACGCGGCAGATGGATGGTAGCCACCGGGCGGTCGTCATGGGCATGCCCCAGAGCGACCAACTCCACGCCTTGCGGCAGCTTGAGATCGGAGAGGTGAATGGTCTCGCCGAGTTTCAGGTTGGTAAGATCGGCCTCAATGTACTCGGGCAGATCCGCTGCCAAGCACGACACTTCCACGTCGTTGAGCAGATGCGAGACGATACCGCCGCTCTGCTTCACCCCCGGCGCGATCTCTGTCCCGACGAAGTGCAGGGGGATGCGCATGCGCAGCTTTTCAGTGGCGCTGACGCGTTGCAGATCAAGGTGCAAAATACGCGGCTTGCTGGGGTGGCGTTGCAAATCGCGCAGCACGGCCTTTTCTTCCTGGCCGTCTACCTTAACGGTGAGGATGTGCGAATAGAACGCCTCATGCTCCAGATGGCGGATTAATTCGTTGTGATCCAACGATAAATTGGCCGGCGTTTTACCGCCGCCGTACATGATGCCGGGCACTTTATTCGCATGACGCAGGCGGCGGCTCGCACCCTTGCCTTTGTCATTACGCGTTTCAGCGGTTAATTCAAAATTTTCTCTCATTACGGTTCTCCTTAAAGATACACAAAATCCGCGCCGCGACCAGCACGGGTTACTACAGCAGCGAGTGGCTAGTAGCTAGTGGCGAGGAAAAGCTTTTACTAGCCACTCGTTACTCGCCACTGCCTTTAATCCATATACAACGTGCTAATCGATTCCTCTCTACTAATCCGGCTCATGGTCTCCGCCAGCATGGCGGCAATGCTTAGCTGGCGGATGCGCGGGCAGGCCTTGGCCTCTTCGCGCAACGGGATGGTATCGGTGACCACCAGCTCATCCAACACCGAGGCATTGATGTTACTGATCGCCGCGCCCGACAATACCGGGTGCGTGCAATAGGCCACCACACGCGCCGCACCATGCTCTTTCAATGCGCGTGCGGCTTGACACAAGGTGCCGGCGGTATCGACCAAGTCATCGACCAGCACGCAGGTGCGCCCTTCCACGTCGCCGATCACATTCATCACCTTGGCCTCGTTGGGACGCGGGCGGCGCTTATCGATAATCGCCAACTCCGCATCGTCCAAGTGCTTGGCCACGGCGCGGGCGCGCACCACGCCGCCCACATCGGGTGACACCACGATCAAGTTCGGATACTTGTGCTTCCAAATATCGCCCAGCAAAATCGGCGAGGCGTATACATTGTCCACCGGAAAATCAAAAAAGCCCTGAATCTGATCGGCGTGCAAGTCCACCGTCAGCACCCGGTCGGTGCCCACGCTGGTAATCATGTTCGCGACCACCTTGGCGGTGATCGGCACGCGCGCCGAGCGTGCCCGGCGATCTTGGCGCGAATAGCCGAAATACGGCACCACTGCCGTGATGCGGTAGGCCGAGGCGCGGCGCATCGCATCGATCATCACCAGCAATTCCATCAAATGATCATTGGTTGGACAACAGGTGGGCTGCACAATGAACACGTCCTTGCCGCGGACGTTATCGATGATCTCCACCATCACCTCGCCGTCGCTAAAACGCCCAACGACGGCCTTGCCCAACGGTATGTTCAAATAGTTGACGACATCTCCCGCCAATGGCCTGTTGGCATTGCCGGAAAACACCATCATCTTGCTATCGAACATGCCTTCCCCCATCTACCCTTCTCGCTTAACCGCCAAGACGCCAAGAACACCCAGATTCAACTGATTAAACATTTTACTCACGCAAAGACGCCAATAGTTCATCCATCCGTTACAGAATCCGCGTGGGCACAAAAAACGTGCCCACCCTACATGTAGCCGTGAGCCTCATACCACCATTTCTAATGGTTTAAACTTTGCGTCTTTGCGCCTTTGCGTGAGGCGCCTTGGCAGTTTACAAAATATGGCTGGGGTGCCAGGATTACTCCGGGCATCCTGCCCTACGCCCCTTCGGGGCCAGTGTCGCTGCGCTCCACTGTTCAAATTCGCTCCCGGCGAATTTGTCGAACCCAAGGGTTCTCATCCTGGCGCTATAAATAATCTTGAATACCCGCTAACACGGATATTCTAATTTGGCTGGGGTGCCAGGATTCGAACCTGGGAATGCGGGAATCAAAATCCCGTGCCTTACCGCTTGGCGACACCCCAATGATTCTTTCCATAGGGCGCCTCTAAAAATAGTGGATTTTGGCTTTAGGCTAGGCGTTGTCTGCGAGGAAGCGGAGTGTACACGACAGTACATGAGCATTCCGAGCAGACAACAACGCCGCATAAAGACAAAAGACGCATTTTTAGAGGTGTCCTACATTTATTCTAGGTATGGTGCTGTAACGGTGATTCATTCAGGCCCTTGGCGGCAAAACCACGCCACGCAGCGGGCCATTTTCTGGTGAGTTGCCGCACCACCAGGCGCGCAGATTCCTCATCGTCAAAGGCGGCGAACACGCAGCCTCCGGTGCCGGTCATGCGGGCCGGGGCAAATTCGCCCAACCACTGCAGGGCCTCTGCAACCTCGCGGTAGCGCCGCGCCACCCAGGCCTCGCAATCGTTCGTAGCAAAACCCGCAAGAAAGTCGCGTATTGTGATGGGCGGCGTGCCCCGTGTCAAATCCGGGGCGGCAAAAACCGCCTGGGTGGAGACCTGACAGGGCGGCACGATGACCACATACCAAGGCTCTTTCAGGCTGATCGGGGTGATCTGCTCGCCCACGCCCTCGGCCCAGGCCGCCTGACCGCGCACGAATACCGGCACGTCGGCGCCGAGTTGCAGGCCCAGCTCGGCCAATGCATCGATCGATAAATGGAGGCCCCATAGCTGGTTTAGGGCGACCAGTGTAGTGGCGGCATCGGAGCTGCCGCCGCCCAGGCCGCCGCCCAGCGGGAGACGTTTTTGCAGGCTAATGTCGGCGCCGTAGTGGGTTTTTGCCTGTTTTTGCAGCAATTGCGCGGCGCGCACAGTTAGGTTAGCGGCAGGGGCCACGCCGAGCAGCGGCTGCAGGTCATGGATTTGGCCGTCCTCACGCACCCGGAACTGCAACTCGTCACCGTAATCGAGGAATTGAAATACCGTTTGCAGGGTGTGGTAGCCGTCCGGGCGCCGTCCGGTGATATGCAAGAACAAATTAAGCTTGGCGGGAGCCGGCCAGGTGGTAGTGGTCATGCACTCGGCAACGCCAATTATGCGGCGCGGCGCTTTGCGACGCGACCTTTTGAGCGGATTGTTGTATTTTTTGGCTTCGCGGCGAGGCGACCCGTTACATTTGAGCGGTTGGTTATGCGCTGCGGCTTCTCCGCGAGACGGCCGGTTACGTATTTGTGCAGCACGCTGGCAATCAAGGTTTGATAGGGAATTCCCTCTTCCAGCGCCCTGACCTGGATGTCGTTTAAGTCGATGGACGACAGGCGAATATTTACCCGGCGATCCTTGATGGCCGTAGCCCGAGCCGCCGCCTTGAACCTCGCAAGTTCATTCTTGCTTGCTACCGATTCGAGCTTGCCCTGCTCAAATGCTTCGAGAACCTCCCGTTCATAGGCATCAATCTTTGGCATTGCGCTCACCTTGCTTCAAATAGTCCCTAGCGGCCTTGCGGCTAGGGATGATGGTCTTCAGAAAAAAGTAATTATCTTCCTCCACGAACGGAACTAGGTAAATATAGCTGTCGCATGCGACAACCAGTATCCGTTGCCGTGGATACTTCGCTGGATTCGGGTGGGGGAGAATATCCAACAATCCGCCTGATTCAATCGCAATAACAATACTTTCAAAAGACAAGCCTCGATCAGCCTTAAGCATCTCGTTTTTTTCAGGATTCCAGCGAAATGACTGCATTGCGAAATACTACAGGAATGTGTGCCTTTTGTCACCACATTACGAACGCGGCGCTCAACGGCGCACGGGGGCGGCGCACCTCGGGCAGATAATAGCTTAGCTACAGGCGTTGCCCAAATGAGGTTGGGGTGTTAGTTGCCGGTTAACGCCGCATTGGCCGCTGTGCCCAGTTCCCACTGTTCCACCGCCAGACGCACCTCCAGGCGCACGCCCGCAGCCTGATTGGTTAAGAAGATTTTATTGGGTAGATCGACGGTGGTGACGGGGCTATAGCGGCGGAATTCGATGTCCCAGCCGGATTGACGCAGGCGCGTTAAGTGGCCTAGGCCATCCAGTTCGCGGTCTTGCGCGGCGGGCGGCGCGGCGGGATCGGGCAGGCCCAGCACCCAGTAACGCAGCCCGGAGACCGGCAGGCG
>DATECT010000083.1:0-5096 GCA_035286765.1 Gammaproteobacteria bacterium | reverse complement strand
CGTGGTCTCGGCAATGCGCTCGGTGAAGGTGGCGGATACGGCAATAATGGGCAGCGTCTTCGCGCACCTGAATACACCGGAGCGTACCATGCGCGCGAGGCGCCAGCCGTCGATATAGGGCAGGTGGATATCGGTAATAAGCAGGTTAATACTGCTGCTATCGCGCAGTTTCTGGATGGCCGCTTGTCCATCAGATACTTCAATCAGGGATCCCATCCCGGCTTGATTAAGTATCTTGCACAAACTGGCCCGTGTCTCTTCCTGCTGGGTTGCGACTAGAATGCAGGTGTCTTGCGGCATGACTACTTCCCCAGACCGGCTATCCATGCCAATAACCTTTCCTGCATGACGACAACTCATACTGCTGACTCAGTATGTTCAAAACAACCCCTTTCCCCCGTGGCGACAATGTGCTACGCCCCCCCTATAGTGATGATATGGTAGCTAATTAACGACTAGTGATGGGTAATGAGGAATGGGTGATGAGTGATGGGCTTTTACCCATTACCGTTTACCCGTCACCCATTACCGTTTACTCATCACCGTCCACTCATTACCATTCATGAATGGCACAGTTATTGCTGATTATTCTAGAACCCCTATACCCATAGGGTCTATACTTTAAGATTATAAAAGGCAGATGCAATAGTCAAAGCAGCCGTCCCCTATATCCTACGCATGCCCATTTTTACGCTCATCTCGAAGCTCCGTCTGGGACGTGCACCCCTATTCCTCTTGGTATTTATCGCCTGCGCCACTTTTTTGCCCTTCTCTGGGTTTAGCGAAGAAAAATCGCTGGCCATTATTTACCCTGATGTCCAGCCACCCTATAGCACGGTATTCAGTAATATTATTAGCGGCATTGAGGAACATACCCGCACCCCCCTGAAACGTTACCTGATGAGCAAGAACGTCGATGACGCCAATGTACGCGAATGGCTGGCCAATGAAAAGCCTGCCGCCATAATTGCGCTCGGTCAGCGCGGACTCGAAGTCGCGCGCGGATTGGATAGCAAGACCCCGATTGTCATTGGGGCGGTAATGCTATCGAATGACATCGAACCCAACATCGCCGGAATCAGCCTAGCAGCCGACCCAGCGAAGCTGTTTGAGCAAATGCAGTCCCTCACCAAGGACATTAAGCGTGTCTTCGCCGTTTACACATCTTCACAAAATGACTGGCTGATAGAGCTTGCCAAAAAAGCCGCCGCCACTCATCACCTAGAATTGGTTGCATATCCGGCGCAAGATATTCAACAATCCGCCATGCTCTATCAAGATATCCTCCACAAGAGTGATAGCGCCAGTGACGCACTCTGGTTGCTTTCGGATAAGTCCCTGGATGAAGATGCCATTTTGTCGATGATCCTTAAAGTAGCCTGGGAACGCAAGCTGGTGGTATTTTCCAGCAATCCCGGCCACGCCAAGAAAGGCGCGCTATTTTCCTTATACCCTGACAACCACGCCTTGGGCGGCAACTTGGCGGATATGGCCGAAGAACGTCTCAGCAACCCGCAACAAGCTATCGCCATTGTGCCGCTGAGCAGTCTGTTGACTGCCGTTAATATACGCACCGCCGACCATCTCGGCCTGAGTATATCCAATGAACAGCTGCGCCAAGTCGGGCTCATCTTTCCCACCCCATAAGGCCTGATCATGCGCATGATTAAATCCCTCTTCGCGCCGACTGCCAGCTTCCGCAGGCAATTGATGCTGGTGCTTACCGCTGCCATGGTCACGCTGGCCTTGGGGACATCGCTCGGCACTGCCTGGTTGACCACCGAAAAGATGAAGGCACGCCTGATCGCCCATGGCCTGCAAATCACCGAAGACTTGGCCAGAGGCAGCGTGCTGGCGCTATTGTATGGCACGGCGGAAAATGTCATCGACCCGGTGAATCTGACTCTGGCCTTCCCCGACGTGCAGTATGTCGCTATTTACGACAAGAAACACGTCCCCTTGCTAACCAAAGGCACGGCAATAGGCTGGACCCCGCCCGCAAATAAAAATTGGGCAGGGGGGGCAGCGGTATTGGAGCAGGAATCCGCGCACGTGTGGAATTTCATCGCCCCGGTGCTCAGTGGTAAACGTAATGAGTCGCCGTTTGCCGATGACTCATCCCAACCCGAGCTACTCGGCTTCGTGCATGTTGCCGTGGGCAAGGAAACTCTGGATTCCATTCAGGCGGGAATATTAGTTCAGAACATCTCGATGGCGCTGATACTCTCGGCCTTGTTACTGCTGGTGCTGCGCCCGCTCATTAATAAGATCACCAATCCGTTACTTGAACTCTCCAGCATCATGAATAAGGCCGAGCTAGGCGAAACCTGCGTGCGCGCCACGCTGCAAGGCCCGCAAGAACTGGTGCTGATGGCGCATGCCTTCAATCAAATGATGTCGGTGTTGGATGAGCGCGATCAGAGCCTGCGCCAACAAAAAGATAACCTGGAATATCAAGTTACGCTGCGCACTCACCAACTCGTCATGGCACGCGATGAGGCGGTGGCCGCGAGCCGCCATAAATCGGAGTTCCTGGCCAATATGAGTCATGAATTGCGCACGCCGCTCAATGCCATTATCGGCTACAGCGATATCCTGATCGAGGATCTGGAAGACGAAGGCGAGATAAACAAGGCGGCTGACCTGAAACGCGTCAGGGCGTCGGCCATGCACCTGCTATCGTTGATTAACAGCGTGCTCGACCTGGCCAAGATCGAGGCCGGACACATGGAATTAATGATTGAGCGTATAAACCTCAGTCAGTTACTTGAAGAAGTAGGTGATATCTTGAAACCGCTCATGATCAAAAACAATAACACCTTCTCGACCCAGATAAACGACAATGGCGGTGCATTACTCATAGACGCAGGGAAACTGCGGCAAATACTGGTGAATCTGCTCAGCAATGCCAATAAATTCACCCGGGATGGCAGCATTGCATTGCATGCGGAGCACCAAGCCCGGAGCCTGACCATCAGTGTCACGGATACCGGCATAGGCATCCCGCATGATAAACAGGCGCATATCTTTGAAGAATTTCGCCAAGTGGATATGAGCACCACCCGCAACTATGGAGGCACCGGATTGGGACTGACGATCAGCCAGCGTTTCTGCGCCCTGATGAAGGGTGTCATCGAGGTGCAAAGCGAGCCCGGCAAGGGGTCGTGCTTCACTGTCAAAATCCCGCTGCCCGTTGAAATAG
Organism: Gammaproteobacteria bacterium; assembly: GCA_035286765.1. Taxonomy (GTDB): domain Bacteria; phylum Pseudomonadota; class Gammaproteobacteria; order SURF-13; family SURF-13; genus DATECT01. The sequence goes on along the minus strand of DATECT010000083.1, from coordinate 1,894 downwards.
AAAACAATATACTCCCCCTTGCCAAAGGGGGGTAGACCGCTAAAGTCTGCGGCACAAGGAGGACCATGCACGGGGCATAGCAACGCCCGGCCTGGTTAAAAATCGTATTGCAATTCGACTGCGGCATTACGTCCGGGCAAGGGCAAATCATAGGTAATGGAACCCGGACTGGGGCTGGGCGCGCGCGCATCGGCATCGAACAAATTGCGTATAGCGAAAGTAGCAGCCCATTGCGCCTGTTTTTCCTGATAGCGCAATACCATATCCACCGTGGTGTAGTCTGCAATTTTAGGGCGGACATCCGTTGGCTCGCGATCGCGCTGCGCCACCCAGTTCACCTGGGTGTCGAGATTCCAGCCGGGACTAAACCTCCAATCGGCCCGCGCAAAGACATGGTGATGCGGCGCATTTCCCGCATCGTGACCGGAGTTCTCGTCGGTGGAGCGCTGGAAGGCATAGTTCCCGCTCAAACCTAAGGCCCTGTTGACATCCCATTTGGTCTCCCACTCAAAGCCGTAACCTGTTTGACTACCGGCATTCTGGGCCGTGGAGGTCGTGGCACCCGGGTCGGGAACGAAGCGGATGATGTCGTCCATCTTATAGCGGAACAAACTCACACCGGTGTGCAAGTCGGTTAGCGGGTGGTAATCAAATACCAATTCCAAGGTGTTGATGGTCTCTGGGCGTAATGCAGGATTGCCCAAAACGACAGGATTGTTAATATTATACTGCTCGGCAAACGAGGGCGCGCGGAAGGCGCGGCCATAGAGCAGCTTGCTGGTTAAATCAAACCGCGTTTGCCACACCAGTGCCAGACGCGGGTTTACCGTATCCCCGAAATCGGAATAATGATCCCAACGCAGCCCTGTAGTCAGCGCCCAATCCCGAACAAAGGTCCACTCATCCTGTACCAGGCCATAATAAATACTACGGTCATGCGGGCGTAAGAAAGGCGCTGTGTCGGTTACATCTACTACTGAACCTAACGGCACCAGAGGTGCGGTAAAGTTTTTGGTCTCCGTAGTCTTATACAGGTCACCATAGGTGAAGCCTGTGCCTAAAGTGATGTGATGCCTCTGAATGCCCTTGTATAAACCGGAAAGGCTAAGGCGCTGATGCCGCTCATATACATGAGGGTTACCGATGACACCTTCCGGAAAGAGACCTAGGGCTCCAGGCGGATACAGGGTAAGATCAGTAATCTGCGTGGTACTAAAATAACTCAATTGAGCAGTGACATCCCAATTGCCAGTGAAGACGGGATTCCTGTAAGTAAGGTCCGCATTGTAACGATCACTATCACCGCTACCTTGAGGGTCCAGCGCTTGCGCGATGCCGGCACCACTACCTACATCGTAGCGCCCCTGATAGCCCAAACGCAGACGCCAATCGCCCCGCGATACGTCCAGACGCGTATCCAGCGTATCAGCTCGCATGCTTACCGGGCCGGGCGCAAGCGAGGCATGGGTGTGGTGGGTTTGGTCTGAAGCGGTCTGCGCATCAGCGGTAATAAATTCATCCTGACCGTCAGTGCTGTGCAACTCCATGGAAAAGGCCAAATCGAAACCGCCCCATTGCTTACCATGCAACAGCCAGGCGTCTTTGGTATTAAAGGAACCGGCCCGTACCCCTGCCTGAGTACCGTTTATATCTTCTGCGGTTTTAGTAATGATATTGATCGTCCCCGCAAAGGCATCGGCACCGAACAATGCCGACCCAGGCCCGCGCACCACCTCAATGCGGGCAATATCCTTTACCGGCATGCCGCCCCACACCTGATTACGATTGCCCTGATACAGATTCGTGATGGGTATGCTGTTGATCAACACCAATACTTGCGGGTTGGCGATGGAATAAATGCCACGGATCGTGTAGAGCGGATTATAGCGAATGG
>DATECT010000082.1:0-20654 GCA_035286765.1 Gammaproteobacteria bacterium | reverse complement strand
TCAATTCCAGATTGGGGGTGGTTAGCGCCTGCTCTTCCTGGTCGGTCTGCGCCTCGCCGGGCAGCAATTCCGTTAGATGAAAGGCCTGCCGCAACTCGCTGACGCGCGCGCCCGCCGGTTGGGCTCTGCTGACATAATAGAGCAGGTTTGTAACCAGCTCGCGGGGCGGGTTGGCGACCCATGCCTGTTCGCCCACGTCGATCAGGCGCTTGATCTGGCGATCAATTTGACCCATGAGCAATTCGATGGCCACGCTGGCCTGCAGACTGCCGTCGCGTAGCGCCTCCAACACACCGCCGGCCACCCACCATAATTGCACCAAGGCATCGGCAGATGAGGACTCCTCCAGGCGATTGAGCACCTTGGCCAATTGTTTAATAGGTTCAACGGCGCGCTGATTGCGGTGCCAATTGACTAAGCCTAATTGATAGGCGGGCCGCAGCTTACGCGCCACTGCCCGGATATCGGGCGCGGCACTGCTGCTGATCTCCAGACGGGCGGCCTTGGTAACGGAAAGATCCGGCGCAAATAACGCGCCTTCCGATAATAAATTCTGGCCGCGCGTGGCACGCAGATCATTGAGCAGCGGCAACAGCACCAGCGGGTTATCCGAGTGACCGGTCTGTAGGCGCTCCAGATAATCAGGCAATTGCAGGATGGCCCGCATCAGCAATTCGCACGCGCTGTCGCGCTGCGCAATCTCATCGTTCAGCAGGCCATTGGCCAGCAGCTCCATCTCCTCGGCAATGAGGGCCGGGCCATACAACTCGATCATCTGCAGGGTGCCGCGCACTTGGTGCAGGTGATTGGCGCAAAAGCGGATCTGCGCACTGTCTTTGGAATTGGCGGCAAACGCCTCCAGGGTATGACGGGCCTGCTTCAGGGTTTCATCGATCTCCGCCTTGACCCAATTCAGCGTACCGTAATCCATCGAGGTAGTGGCATTCATCGCAGGTATCCCAGCGCCGCGCCGCTGTCCCTATCACTAAGTCCTGCCCTGTCCAAGATAGGGTCAGGCCGGCGCCGATAAACCAGGGCATCGGCGTAGCGCACATATTCCATTTCCGCATGCGCCCAATTAACAATCTCTCCAGGACCGAGTATCAGTATCCCGCCCGGCTTGAGACTGGCCGCAAAATTATTCAGGATTTGAATGCGCCGCTTGGCGTTAAAATAGATGAGCACGTTCTGGCAAAAGATAATGTCCATTTTACCCATGGCCCGCTGCGTCTCGGTTACATTCATCTGGCTAAAACACACCCGTTCACGCAGGCTGGGGCACACTTGGTAATGCTCGTTATCGATCGGTATGAAGTACTGCTCGATGAAGGCCACCGGCACGTTGGCCAATTTGCGTTGGTGGTAAACGCCGCGTCGCCCGGTCGCCAGCGCGGCGAGGCTGATATCGGTGGCGCTCACGCCTATATAATATTCCCCGCCGCGCAAGGCCAATTGGTGGTCGATCAGCATCGCCAAGGTGTAGGGCTCTTCTCCGGTGGCGCAGCCCGCGCTCCATACGTCCACCGAGACCGGTCCTAATGCCGGTTCGGAGCGGGCAATAAAATATTCCTGCAGCGCATCCAGCGAGGAGGGATGGCGGAAGAAGCGCGTCTCATGGATGGTCAGGCGGTCTACCAAGACGCTCCACTCGATAACCCCGGTGGGCGAGGAGGTAACGAGCTGGTAATAATGCCGGTAATCGACACAGCCGATCTCGCGCATGCGGATCGCCAAGCTGGTGACCAAAAAGGATTTACGCTCAGGCGGCAGACACATGCCGGTACGGCTTTCCAGCAGGCTGATCCACTGTGCGAACTCGGCATCCTCCATAGTGGGGAGGGCCTTCATGCGCCAGCCTTTTCCGTTTGGAACAGGCTGATTAGGGGGCGCATTATGCATGGCGCTTGGTTAGCAAAACACCCTTAATTAGGCAGCTTGAAGCCGGCCACCGACTTACGCAACTCATTCGCCAGTTCGGCCAGGTTACCGATCGAGGCCGCCGTCTCACTACTACCCACTGAGGTCTGGGTGGTAATCTGCTGAATGGAGTTCATGGTATCCGAAATATTCGCCGCGGCTGATGACTGTTGGCGCGCCGCCTGGGAGATATTTTGGATCAAACCGGCCAATTGCGTGGATACGTTTTCGATCTCACTCAAGGCTCCACCCGCGTCTTGCGCCAGCCGGGCACCCGTGACCACCCCGGAGGTACTTTGCTCCATGGAGATAATGGCCTCGTTGGTATCGGTTTGAATGGTCTTCACCAGCGCCTCGATCTGCTTGGTGGCGTTACCGGAGCGCTCGGCAAGGCGCTGCACCTCGTCGGCCACCACCGCGAAACCGCGTCCCGCCTCGCCGGCCATGGCTGCCTGGATAGCGGCGTTCAAGGCCAGGATGTTGGTTTGATCGGCGATGTCATTGATGAGCTCCACGATGTCGCCGATCTCTTGCGAGCTCTCCGCCAGACGTTTGATACGCTTGGACGTTTCCTGGATATGCTCACGAATCACATCCATACCTTGAATGGTGTTTTGCACGGCGGATGCGCCTTTGCCGGCGGTGCTCACCGAACCCAGCGCCACGCTGGCGGACTCGGCCGCATTTGCCGACACCTGCTGGATGGACACCGCCATTTCATTGATGGCGGCGCTCGCCTCGGTGATCTGCTGCGCCTGATGATCACTGGCCTCGGCCAAGTGAATGGCGGTGGTCTGCGTCTCTTGTGCGGCGGAGGACACCTGCACGGTGGTCTGGTTAATGTTGGTGACCAAGCCGCGCAAGGCGTCGATCGCGTAGTTAACGGCATCGGCAATAGCGCCGGTGATGTCTTCGGTCACCGTGGCGCGGGCGGTAAGGTCACCGTCCGCGAGGTCGGCCATTTCATCCAACAGGCGTAGAATGGCCTCTTGGTTACGGCGATTCTGATCGGCACTGACCGCCAAGCGTGCCAAGGCATCGCGGCGCATCTTGTAGCCCAACAACACCAGGTTAAGCAGCGCGATGGTACCGAGGATATAACCGCTGGTGGCCGACACCAGGCGGTTCTTTTCCAGGCCGGCGTAGGAATCCACCACCTTAGTCGCCTCTTGCAGCAGGGTATTACTGTTCACCAACATGATCTTGGCGGCATCCTGCGCCTTAAAGAGTTCCGGGAACTGCTCCAGAATCAGCAGATCGAGTTGGGTAATAGTGCCGAATAAGTCGGAGATTTCCTGCAATTTTTTACGCGCCTCGGGGTCGTTCACACGGACGATCTTCATGCCCGCGTTGCCCTCGCGCATACCTTCCAAACTGGCGATAAACGCCGCCGCATCATGCCGGAATAGGTCAGCCGCTTGGGCCGCGACTTCCGAACCCTGGCCGCTCTGGAACACCTTATTGATATTGGAAGAAATGCGCTGGATCAACACCAGTTGGCGGCTGGCCAGGAATATCTGCTCCTGCAGATTGGCCAACTCCTCGGAACTGGTGGCGCTTCTGGCCTTTTCAACGAAAAGCTGCACCAACTGCTCCGAGGCTGCGCTCAACTTCGGTACCACGTCGTTAATACTGCCCACGAACTGGCCGACCGACACCAACAAGGTCTCATTACCGATAATAATGTCGGCACTGGTGCGCAGCCTGTCCCAGTCCGTCTGAAGGGCCTTGAGGCTGGCGGTCACTTCACCAGGCGAAGGCGGCAGACCCGTTTTGGGGTCGCCCTGTCTGAGTTGGTTCAAGGTCTGTTCAAATTCATCGCGCACCTGCTTTAACAGGGCAAAGCTGCCGGTGCCGCTGATCGCCGCCTCGGCCTCCTTCACGATGCGCTGCGATAACACGCGCAGCTCGCCGCCTCGTTCGATGTATTGTTTATCATAACGCCCCTGCGTACCGACGTAGCCGAAGGTCAGTGCGAGTAGCACAATAAACGCCACCAATAGGGTGATCAGTGTAATCAATTCTTTATCACGGCCCTGCGTCTTGCGTGATGTTTGCGATGCGGCTGCCATAGTTAACTCCCCGAAAACTGTAGTGCTACCCCCCCGAGGCAGTAGCCAAGGTTTTTTACTAATGCTTGACTCGATCCATGATAACGATTTTATAGACGTTAATTGGCCACGCGCAAAAAGGCCGGGCTTTGCGCGAGCCGGTGCATACTGAACACACCCCAGCCCTGGCCATCCTGAACATAGCAGCCCTGCAAATAATCGCCGGCTGCACCTTCCACGGCCTGCGGTAATTCAGGGCGATATTCTTCTTCCAAGAAGTGCTTCATGCCCAGTACCTCGTCCACCACCAGACCGGCAAACACCCCCGCCTGCTGGATTACCAGCACGCGGCTGCGCCGTCCTGCCAGGGCACCGTGGCGGCCCAGATACGATTGCAAATTGATGATGGGCAGCAGGTTGCCGCGCACATTGGCGATGCCTTTGACCCAGTCCTTGGCGCCGGGCACGGGTGCCAAGGCCGGATAGGTGAGTATTTCGCGCACCTCGAGGAGCGCCGCTACCAAATGATTATCGGCCAGCCGAAAGGCCACGCCCGACCAGGTTTGTTTAACCTCGACCTGTAGCGGCAAACCTACCGCGTGCTGACGGCTGCGCCGTTCGATATCGCGCAGCAACAGCAAGGGGTGGCTATGTGGCGAACTGGGAGACATTAGTCAGCGATACGCACGCTTAACTCGTGTTTAATGGGGTGAGGACGCTGCTAGGAACCAGTCTTAGCGGCAAAACAGCCAGCGGATATAGAAGGCTGTGCACGGCTTAACTACCCAAGGCCGCCTTAATCTTGCCAATCAGGTCGGCCTCGCTAACGGGCTTGGTAATATAGTCTTTCGCCCCTTGGCGTAAGCCCCACACCCGGTCGGTCTCCTGATCCTTGGTGGTGACGATGATCACCGGTATGGTTGAAGTTTCCGGACTCTTGGTGATCTGGCGGGTCGCTTGAAAGCCGCTGATGCCCGGGAGTACTACATCCATCAGGATCAGGTCCGGTTTCTCCATCTTGGCGGTGGCGATGCCCTGCTCCCCATCCACAACGGAAAGGGTGTCGTAACCATTCTTCTCCAGCATGGTTTTCAGCACATGGGTATCAGTTGGAGAGTCGTCAACTATAAGTATGCGCGCCATGGAGTGCCTCGTTCCTCATTCTCAGCATATAGTTCTAGGATAACATCATTATAAAATTCATTAGGCATTGTTTGTAAAGCTCGGATTTATCAGGCTTCATAAAACCTGGGCCCCGCCCATTAAAACATGGATGAGCATCAACTTACTAGTGCCCCTAAGGGGGTGAAATGCAACTCGCCACCGCAGGTGTTGAAAAACTCTATTTTTCAACACCTGCGGTGCGGCACACGGATGTGCCGCCATTTTTCAAACACCTTAAGTGTTTGAAAAATGAAGCAAAGCAAAAAACACTCTTTTTGCTTTGCGTGGTTGAAAAAGTCCTGGACGGACTTTTTCAACATCCTACTAGCGGCCTAGCGTGTCTCCAACGGCTTTTAGAGCCGGTCGTCTTGCAGGCTTAGCGCTCAGCCGCCACTCGCCCTTAAGGGCGGCGCCGTTCAAAGGCGGATAATTCAGGGAAATAATGAGGTTTTACAAGCAGATGGCGGCGCAAAAAAACCGTTTTTATTGTAGTGGTGAAGGCTAAGCCTGCTTTGCCATTAACTACTTCAGAAAATCCCCCCGCTCTGACTATGCCTTAACTACGTGGCGCTTGATGGCCCCCAGCAACTCTTCTTTGGTAAATGGTTTGGTCAGGTATTGCTCCGAACCGACAATGCGTCCGCGCGCCCGATCGAACAAACCGTCTTTGCTGGACAGCATGATCACCGGCGTTTTCTTGAAAAAGCGATTGTGCTTGATCAGCGCGCAGGTTTGGTAACCATCCAAGCGCGGCATCATGACATCAACAAAGATAATATCGGGCCGTTGATCGGCAATGATCGACAAGGCCTCAAAACCATCGGCTGCGGTCACCACCTCGCAGCCGGCCTTTTTAAGCAAGGTCTCGGCGGTGCGGCGGATGGTCTTGCTGTCATCGATGACCATGACCTTCAAACCGTCAAAGTCGTTTTCCAAGTCTGTAGTTGCCATGCCTGACTCTTTTGCTGAATATACTGCCGTGAATAGGCTATTACCGGTTAGCATAGTAGAATATTATCCATGAGATTAACAGGCCAAGCCCTACGCCGCAACTCCGGGGCGTGGTTGTGTCGCCGCCCTGCCGATGCATCTTTACTTGAAGGTGGCCGATGAATATAGAACCGCTGCATACTGTTCCCCATCTCACCACCGCCCTTACCGGGCCGCTACAGCATATTGAGACCCACCTGCTCACCTATCAGGCGCGTATCGAGCATTGGTTGCGCAGCCAGTGGCAGGCCACGCCCGCGCCTTTTTACACCTCGGTGGACTTGCGCAACGCGGGCTTCAAACTGGCGCCGGTCGATACCAATTTATTCCCGGCGGGTTTTAACAATTTAAACCCGGCCTTTCTGCCGCTCTGCATCCAGGCCGTGCAATCGGCCATTGAGCGCACCTGTCCGCGCGCGGCCAAGGTGCTGCTCATCCCGGAGAGTCACACGCGCAACCTGTTCTATCTGGAGAGCGTGGCAACGCTGTGCGACATCATCCACAAGGCGGGCTTTGAGATACGCATCGGCTCGCTGCTGCCCGATCTTGAGGGCCCTAAAGAGTTGACCCTGCCATCGGGACGCAAGCTGCGTCTGGAGCCGCTGCAGCGTAGCGGTAGCTATGTGAACGTAGGCAATTTCACACCCTGCATGGTGCTGCTTAACAACGATTTATCGGACGGACGACCGGCGATCCTGGAGGGCCTGGAGCAGCCGGTGATCCCGCCTTTGGCGCTGGGCTGGTCCAATCGTCTGAAGTCGGTGCACTTTGACCATTATCGCCACGTGGCCAAGGAATTTTCTGAGTTGATCGATATCGACCCGTGGCTGATCGATCCGCTGTTTCGCCAGTGCGGCGAGATCAATTTTATGAAGCGCGAGGGAGAGGATTGCCTGGCCAGCAATGTGGACGCGCTGATCGATTCTATTCAACGTAAATACGATGAGTATCACGTGGACATGCAGCCCTTCGTGGTGGTCAAGGCCGATGCCGGCACCTACGGCATGGGCATCATGAGCGTGTACAGCGGCGCGGAAATGCGCGAACTTAACCGCAAGCAGCGCACCAAGATGGCGGCGGCGAAGGGCGGGCAGGAGGTCAGTAAGGTCATCATGCAAGAGGGCGTTTACACGCTGGAGAGCGCCGGGACAGGGGTCGCGGAACCGGTGGTGTATATGATCAATCACCACGTGGTGGGCGGTTTTTACCGCGTGCACAGTAATCGCGCACGCCACGAGAACCTCAATGCCCCCGGCATGTATTTTGAACCGTTGGCCTTCGCCGAGTCGTGCATTGTCCCCGACCCCAGCAAGGCCCCGGACGCCCAGCCCAATCGCTTTTATGCCTACGGCGTGATCGCCCGCCTGGCCATGGTCGCCGCGGCACGGGAAATACAGACAGTAGCGAGTAGCTAGTGGCGAGTGGCTAGAATTAGGAAAGCGTCAATGTCAAAATCAAAAATACCTTACCGTCTTTTCCTCGCTACTCGCCACTCGCTACTCGCCACTTACGGTGCTTCACTCACGCCGCCATGAGTTTGCGCTTAGGCGTCGTGATGGACCCCATCGCCTCCATCAACATCAAAAAAGACTCCACCTTCGCCATGCTGTTGGCGGCCCAGGCGCGCGGCTGGGAAATCTCTTATATGGAACAAGGTGATCTCTGGCTGCGTGACGGCCAGGCCTTTGCGCGCATGCGCACGCTGCAGGTACAAGACCATGCGCAGTCTTGGTTTGAGTTTACCGGCGAGCAGCACGCACCGTTGACGCAGCTGGATGCCATCCTGATGCGCAAAGACCCGCCCTTCGACATGGAGTACATCTACACCACGTATTTGCTGGAACGTGCCGAGCTGGCCGGGGTGCTGGTGGTGAACAAACCGCAGGCCCTGCGCGATGCCAACGAAAAATTATTCACCGCCTGGTTCCCGCAGTGCACGCCGCCGACCTTGGTGACGCGCCGCGCCGAACAATTACACGCCTTTCTGGATGAACACCACGATATTATTTTGAAACCGTTGGAGGGCATGGGCGGCGCCTCGGTATTCCGCTTGCGTCGCGGCGATCCGAATATCAATGTGGTGATCGAAACGCTCACCATGCGCGGCGCCCGCTTCACCATGGCGCAGCGCTTCATCGCCGAGGTGAGCAAGGGCGACAAACGCATCCTGATGGTCGATGGCGAGCCTATTCCCTATGCCTTGGCGCGCATCCCCGCGCCAGGCGAGACGCGCGCCAATCTGGCGGCGGGCGGCCACGGCGTGGGCGCGGCACTCACCGAACGGGAACGCTGGATCTGCCAGCAGGTCGGCCCGGTATTACGCGCTAAAGGCTTATTGTTTGTGGGGCTGGACGTGATCGGCGGTTATCTCACCGAGATCAATGTCACCAGTCCTACGTGTATCCGCGAACTGGACGCCTTGTATGGGTTAAACATTTCAGCGCTGTTGCTCGATGCGGTTGAGAAACGAGTAGCGAACAAACCAGCGGCGAGTAGCTAGTGGCGAGAAAAATCGTGCATCACCCGCCCTGTGTTGTGCCTCGCCACTCGCCACTAGCCACTCGTCACTGTCTCTTAGTGTTCCTTGTTACTTTTTTGTCGTCATGCGGCAAGGCACCGGAGCCGCTTTACCAGGAACAGATCCTCGCGCTCGGGGCGCTGATCGATATCACGATCTGGGGCGTAGCGCCGGATGCCGCGCAGCAGGCCGCTGACCAAATCGCCGAGGATTTTAATCACATCCACACCACCTGGCACGCCTGGAAGCCCAGTCCGCTCACCCGTCTCAATGCACACCTCAACGATACTGTAGCGTATACGCCGGAGGCGGAACTGCTGCCCTTGCTTGCCCAAGCCAAACAACTCTCCCTTAACAGCGGCAACCTGTTTAACCCCGCCATCGGCAAATTGGTGGCCGCATGGGGGTTTCAAGGTGACGAGCCCAAGGGCCCGCCGCCTGATGCTAAAACCGTCGCCGCCTTAGTGGCCGCGCAGCCGAGCATGGAGCAGGTGCACCTCGCCGGTAATAGTGTGCAGAGTAGCAACCCTGCCGTGCAACTCGACCTCGGCGCCATCGGCCAAGGCTACGCCGTGGATGTCGCCATTGCGCATTTACGCAAACTCGGTATTCACAACGCCATCGTCAACGCCAGCGGCGATATCCGCGTGATCGGCAAACGCGGCACCCGGCCCTGGCGCATCGGCATACGCGACCCGCGCGGACCGGGCATTATTGCCTCGATTGAGCTACAGGGCGACGAGAGCATCGTCACCTCGGGCACCTACGAACGCTACTTCGACTACCAGGGCAAACGCTATCACCATATCATCGACCCGCGCAGCGGCTACCCGGCGCGCGGCACCGTGTCGGTGACGGTGGTGCACAACAATGCGACGACCGCCGACGCCGCCAGCACCGCTTTACTCGTTGCCGGTCCCGCGCAATGGCAACGGGTAGCGCGCGCCATGGGTATCAAGCAAGTAATGCTGATCGATGAGCAGGAAATTGTTCACATCGACCCGCTACTCGCCAAGCGCATCCATTTTGAAACCAAAACGCAACCACGCATGAAAATCAGCGCACCGCTATGATCCACACCGGGAAATCCCCCCGTTCCCCCCTTTATAAAAGGGGGGCGGAGAGGGGATTTTGCAAAGGGGGGTGGCCGAGGATATGGATATGAATAAGGATAACGACCCCCACCGCTCAAGCTCCCCCCTTTGTAAAAGGGGGGCAGGGGGGGGATTTTGTAAAAAGGCAGCGCAGGGATTTGCGACACGCGCCGACCTGGTGATACTCGCGCTGACGCTGGCCTTGCTTCCCTATCTCTACATCAGTTATTGGGGCGATGCCGTTCAGGGCGAACAGGCGCGCATCTTGGTGGCGGGCAAGGAATTTGCCGTGGTGTCGCTGCACGATGAGCAGCGTTTGAGCGTGCCGGGCGCGCTAGGGTCGAGCGTGCTGGAAATCCGCGCCGGCAAGGTCCGCTTTGCCGATTCGCCGTGTCATGGCAAACAGTGCGTGCACAGTGGCTGGCTGGCCTTGGGCGGCGAGTTTGCCGCCTGCCTGCCAAATCGCATCAGCGTGCAAGTGGTAGGCCGCGAGCCGCGCTTTGATACTATCAACTTTTAACGCCCGTGAAACTCGTCCTACAGACCACCCGCGAAGACCACTTAATCGCCTGGCTCACCGCGCTGGCGATCACCATCCACATTGCCGAAAGCGCGCTGCCCAGCCCGCTACCGGGAATTAAGCCTGGCCTGGCCAATGTGATTACCGTTGCGGTGCTCATCAAATATGGCTGGCGCACGGCGGCTTGGGTGGCGCTGCTGCGCGTGCTGGCCGGCAGCCTGCTGCTGGGCACGTTTCTCTCGCCCACTTTTATATTAAGCCTGGCCGGGGCGGTGTGCAGTATCGGCGTGCTGGGCATGGCCGCAGGTCTGACCCGGCCCTTCCCCGGCTGGCGGCTCGGCGCGCTGGGCTACAGCCTGCTGGCCGCCTTGGCGCACATGGGCGGGCAGTTTTGGGTGGCCTATACGCTGTTCATCCCGCACCCCGGCTTATTGCACTTGCTGCCGCTATTAATGACCGCCGCCGTGATCTTTGGCGCGGTCAGCGGTATCATTAGCGCTGCCATGTTAAAGAGGATAGCCGCGTGACTGGGGCGCTAAAACGGAAACCTATGGGCGATAACCCCAAGGTAGTGCAGTTGTATCCCGCGCCAACAACCGTTCCGCCGCCGCCGCCGATCACCGACGGCGACCGGCTCGGTCTGACCTTATTCTTCGCGGCCGTGCTCCACGCTATATTGATCCTGGGCGTAAGCATCGGCGGGTTTGACGCAAAACGATCCCTCAACGATTTTTCGCCTATCGAAATCACCCTGGTCACGCGCGCCTCGGAAAAGGCGCCGGAAAAACCCGATTACCTGGCCCAATTCAACCAAGAGGGTGGTGGCAATACCGACGAGCCGGTAGCCAAACCCGAGGTGCCTCCGCCGGTTACGCCGCCGCCCACCCCGGCACCCGTGCAAGAACTGCCGACACCGCCGCAGCCAGCCTTGATGCCGCCTCCGCCTAACGAGCCGCAAGTCAGCGCGCCGCCCGCCCCGCCCGAGGTAGCCGAACCCGCCAAGCCGGAGCCGGAGCCGCCCAAGCCCGCCGCTAAGCGTAAAGGCAAGACCAAGGCGAAGAAGCCGGTGCTAACGGCCCAGGCCACGTCTGACGAAAAGACCGCAGCCGAGTCAGTGCAGGCGCCGTCTGCCGCCCCACCCTCGGCGCAACAATTGATTAACCGCAGCCTGGAGATCGCCAGCCTCTCCGCGCAGATCAACGATGCAACGCGCGCTTACGCACAGCGACCTAAGCAGAAATTTATCTCGGCCAAGACTCAGGAATACAAATATGCATCCTACATGGAGGCGTGGCGCGCCAAGGTCGAGCGCATCGGCAATCTGAACTATCCCGATGAGGCCAAGCGCCGCAACCTGTCCGGCAGCCTGATCCTGGATGTCGCGCTGAATCCCGACGGCAGCATTACCGAAGACGGCATTACCGTGCGCCGCTCCTCCGGTGAAAAGATTCTGGATGATGCCGCCATTCGCATCGTACGGCTGGCGGCTCCTTACGCGCCATTTCCGCAGGACATCCGCAAGGAAACGGACATTTTGCATATAACGCGCACCTGGCAATTCTTACGCGACCATCGCCTGAGAAGCCGCTAGGTATATTATCCCTGTACGCTAAAGCAGTTTTCGCGGATACTTAGACCATGATTGAGTCGAGATACTTGACCAACCACTTCCTTATTGCCATGCCCGCGCTGGCGGACCCGAACTTTTTTCATACCGTTACCTATATCTGCGAGCACAATCAGGGTGGGGCGATGGGCATTGTAGTAAACCGCCCTTTGACGCTGCAATTAGGCGAGATATTCGATCAACTGGAGATCGAGCCCAGCAATCCGCAGCTCGCCCAGCAGCCGCTATATCTAGGCGGGCCTATTCAGCGGGAACGGGTATTTGTCATCCATCAACTGACCGGGCCGGAAGGGAAGAAGTGGGATGGCGAACTGACCCTGCGTGTGACCGATAACATCGGCGTCACCGCCTCGCGCGACATCCTCGCCGCCATGGCGAGCGGCGAATTCACCGGACACAGCTTGGTGGCCCTGGGCTACGCCGGCTGGGGGGAAGGCCAGCTTGAGCAGGAGATGATCGCCAACAGTTGGCTAAGCGGTATGGCCGATGAACATATCTTATTCAGCACCGCCAATGAGCAGCGCTGGGGCAAGGCCGCCGAATTGCTGGGCGTGGATATCAGCCTGCTGTCCGGGGAGGCCGGGCACGGGTGAGCGGCGCGCGCACCGTATTGGGCTTCGACTATGGCAGCAAACGCATCGGCGTCGCGGTGGGCCAGGAACTGACGCAAACCGCCACCGCGCTGGAGACGCTCAGGGTGATTAATGCCCACCCCGACTGGGCGGCCATCACGCGGCTGATCGACACCTGGAAACCCGCCGCACTGGTGGTAGGCATGCCGGCCAGCGCTGACGGCGCCGAGCACGCCATCACGCGCGCGGCGCGGCGCTTCAGCAACCAATTGCACGGGCGCTACCGACTACCGGTCCACACCGTGGATGAGCGATTATCGTCTTATGCCGCCCAATATAACGAAGGCGGGTCACATAACGCTCGCAACAAGGGTGCGGATATTGATAGAATTGCCGCGCAAATCATTTTGCAGACGTGGCTAACCCATGCCCACAAGGGGAATCCGCCTTGACCTCTTCCGATGACCGCGAGCTAACCGCACAGCGCCCCCACAAACCCGGCGGCACGGACGACGCTATCGACGTGGAGGCCCTGCTCACCCGCATGGCCGAGGATTTGACGGCCCTGCTGCGCAAACGGCGCATTCACGACCCGCTCATGGCGGGCATTCAAACCGGCGGCGTATGGCTGGCCCGGCGCCTGCACGAGATGCTGGGCATCACCCAGCCCTTGGGTACCCTGGATATCTCCTTTTACCGCGACGACTTCACGCGCCTGGGGCTCAATCCCCAGGTCAAACCCTCGCAACTGCCCTTCAACATCGACGGCCACCACCTGATCCTGGTTGACGACGTGCTGCATACCGGACGCACCGTGCGCGCTGCACTCAATGAAATTTTTGATTATGGCCGCCCGAAGAGCGTCACGTTAGTGGTGCTGGTCGAGCGCGGCGGGCGCGAACTGCCTATCGAGGCCGGCGTGGTCGGCCAACACCTCGACCTCACCCAAAAGCAACACGTAAAACTCACCGGACCGGAGCCGCTACGTTTAGCAATACAGACCCTGGCATGAAGCAGACCAATCTCCAGCTTGACCAGCACGGGCGGCTGCACCATTTTCTCACCGTGGAAGGGCTGCCCCGCGCGCTGCTCATCGAGATACTCGACACCGCCGAATCATTCGCCGGCGTCGCCGAGCAGACCGTGAAAAAAGTGCCGCTGCTGCGCGGCAAGACCATCGTCAACCTGTTCTTTGAAACCAGCACGCGCACCCGCACCACCTTTGAACTGGCCGCCAAGCGTCTCTCCGCCGATGTACTCAACATCAACATCAGCGCCTCCTCCACCAGCAAGGGCGAGACCCTGCTCGACATGCTGCACAACCTGGAGGCCATGCACTGCGATATGTTCGTGGTGCGTCACGCCGACAGCGGCGCCGCGCACTTTATCGCGCGCCATGCCGCGCCGCACATCAGCGTGATCAATGCCGGCGACGGCAGCCACGCACACCCCACGCAAGCGCTGCTGGATATGTTCACCATCCGCCGCCTCAAGAATGAATTCGGCGCGCTGCGCGTCGCCATTGTCGGCGACATCCTGCACTCGCGCGTAGCGCGCTCGCAGATCCATGCACTGACTACTCTGGGCGTGGACGAGGTGCGCGTGATCGCACCAAAAACTTTATTACCCGCACAAATCGAAACCCTCGGCGTGCACGTCTACCACGACCTGCGCAGCGGCCTGCGCGATGTCGACGTGATCATGATGCTGCGCCTGCAACGCGAGCGCATGCAGGGCGCCATGCTGCCGAGCGAGCAGGAATATTTTCACCTCTACGGCCTGACCGAGGCCACGCTGGCCTACGCCAAGCCTGATGTCATTGTGCTGCACCCCGGCCCCATCAATCGCGGCGTGGAGATCGACTCCCTGGTCGCCGACGGCCCGCGCTCGGTCATCCTGCAGCAAGTCACCCACGGCATCGCCATCCGCATGGCCATCATGTCCATGACCCTGCGCGGCCACGCCAGCAGCCAGCAGCCGGTGAGCGCTAGCCGGGCAGAATTGAGTCCGCTCAACCCTGTGCTGAGCGAGCCAGGCAGCGTGTTGGCAAAGCCCAAGAAGGGGCAGCGCTAATGCGTATCACTATCCGTGCCGGCCGTGTGATCGACCCGGCAAACGGCGTCGACCGCGTGCAAGACCTGCACATTGCCGAGGGCCGCATCTTCGCCTTGGGCGCGGCGCCGGACGGATTTAGCGCCGATCAAATTATTTCCGCCGAGGCGCGGATCGTCTGCCCCGGCCTGGTAGATTTGTGCGCGCGCCTGCGCGAACCCGGCGCCGAACACAAGGCGACCATTGCCAGCGAAACCGCCGCCGCCGCAAGCGCCGGCATCACCAGCCTGTGCTGTCCGCCCGATACCCATCCCGTGATCGATACACCGGCAGTCGCTGAGTTAATCCATCAACGCGCGGAGCATGCCGGTCAGGCGCGCGTCTACACCTTGGGCGCGCTAACCAAGGGGCTGGCAGGCACTCACCTCAGCGAGATGATCTCACTCAAAGAGGCGGGCTGCGTGGGGCTCAGCAATGGCCTGCAGCCTATCAGCAATACCCAGGTAATGCGGCGCGCCATGGAATATGCCGCCACCCACGGCCTGACCGTTTTTCTGCACGCCGAAGATGCCTGGCTGCGCAACCGCGGCTGCGCGCACGAAGGCGCGGTGAGCACGCGCCTAGGCCTGCCCGGCATTCCCGAGTCCGCCGAGACCGCCGCCGTCGCGCGCGACTTGATATTAATTGAACAAACCGGCGTGCGCGCGCACTTCGCGCACCTCTCCTCAGCGCGCGCCGCGCAAATGGTCGGACGCGCCCAGCATGACGGCCTGCCGGTAAGCGCCGATGTCAGCGCGCACCATTTACACCTTACCGAGATGGACGTCAGCGATTTTAATAGTGATTGCCACGTCATCCCGCCGCTGCGCACCATGCGCGACCGCGACGGCCTGCGT
The DNA here is from genome assembly GCA_035286765.1 of Gammaproteobacteria bacterium. GTDB lineage: Bacteria > Pseudomonadota > Gammaproteobacteria > SURF-13 > SURF-13 > DATECT01. Next base: position 5,253 of record DATECT010000082.1, on the reverse strand, counting down.
AAAGGCTTGGCCGCCGGCGTGATCAGCGCCGTGTGCTCCGATCACCAGCCGCACGACGCCGATGCCAAACTCAGCCCGTTCATGACCACCGCGCCGGGCATCTCCGCCCTCGAGACCTTATTACCGTTGACGCTGCATTTAGTAAACGAGGGCGTGCTCTCGTTAAGCGAGGCGCTGGCGCGCTTAACTCACCTGCCGGCACAGATTCTTGGCATTGATGCGGGCAGCCTCGCCGTCGGCAAAATCGCCGACATTTGTATCTTCGATCCCGATCACTATTGGACATTCGATAAGACACATATGCAGAGCCGGGGCAAAAACTCGCCATTCACAGGCTGGGAATTCAAGGGCCGCGTGACCCACACCTTACTCGGCGGCCGTTTGGTCTATGCCTTACAGCCCTGCTCAAGATAAGTTTCCACCAATAGCGATGAATAAATCTCACCGCGACACCATCTTCGTCGAAGATGCCGTGATCCTCAGTCATCACGGCTATGCCGGCAATCAATATATCTTGCGCGTGCAGGCGCCACAGTGCGCCGCACATGCGCAGCCGGGCAGCTTCGCGCATTTAACCTGCGATCCGGCGCTGCCGATGCGCCGCCCGCTCTCGATTATGCGCGTGGATGCGCAGGCCGGTTGGGTGGAATTTTTATACAAGGTATTGGGCCAAGGCACCCAGTTATTGGCGCAGCGGGAAGTTGGCGATGCGATTAACCTGATGGGGCCCATCGGAATGCCCTTCGTGCCGCACCCGGATAAACCGCGCACCTTGCTGATCGGCGGCGGCGTGGGTATTCCGCCTATGGTGTTTATCGCCGACGCATTGCGCCAACTTCCCGATGTATATCAGCCCTTCGTCATCATGGGCTCGGAGGTGCCGTTTCCCTTCAAGGCGACACCTTCGCGCATCCTGGTGCCGGGCATGCCGGAGGGCGTGATCGCCGCGATGCCGCTGTTGGAAGAGTGGGGCATCCCCAGCCGGCTGACCAGCCTGCAAGGCTATGCGGGCTGTTATGAAGGCTATGTCACTGAACTGGCACGACACTATCTCGACGTGTTAACGGTTGAGCAGCGTGCCGAGGTGGAAATATTTTGCTGCGGCCCGCACCCCATGCTGAAGGCCACGGCCAAGCTGGCGAAGGAATATGCTATACCCTGCCAGGTATCACTGGAGGAATTCATGGCCTGCGCCGTGGGCGGCTGCGCCGGCTGCACCGTGCTGATACAAACCCCAGCGGGCCCGGCCATGAAACGGGTGTGCGTGGATGGGCCGGTGTTCGATGCTGCGCAGGTGGTGAACTTGAGATAATTGCGTAGCATGCGCCATGCGCACGATGGTAACCTCTCCCACCAAACTCGTGCGCATGGCGCACGCTACGCGCTGTGTGAATGGTGAACAGCAATGAATGAACGGTAATTACCCATCGCTAGTGATTCTTGCTATCCACCAGCGTCACACCCTCCAGCGAAGAGCCGATCTTATCCACGCCACCCTTCGCCGACAGCTTAATCATCAGCCGCAATTCATTGGCCGAATCGGCAAAACGGATGGCGTCTTCGTAGCTGATCTCTTCGGCGCTATAGAGGTCGTATAAGGCTTGATCGAAGGTCTTCATGCCCGCCTCGTTGGATTTGGTCATGACCTCCTTCAACGCATGTACATCACCCTTGAGAATTAAATCAGCGGCCAGGGGCGTGTTCAGCATAATCTCCACAGCCGCGCGGCGGCCCTTGCCGTCCACCGTCGGTATTAAACGCTGCGCGATCACGGCCTTGAGATTTAGCGACAAATCCATCAATAACTGGGCGCGGCGCTCCTCCGGGAAGAAATTGATGATGCGATCCAACGCCTGATTGGCGCTGTTGGCATGCAGGGTCGAGAGACAGAGGTGGCCGGTTTCGGCAAAGGCAATGGCGTGTTCCATGGTCTCGCGCGCGCGCACCTCGCCGACCAGAATCACGTCCGGCGCCTGGCGCAGGGTGTTTTTCAAGGCGGCCTCGAAGGAGTCGGTGTCCACGCCCACCTCGCGCTGCGTGACAATACAGCCCTTGTGTTCGTGCACATATTCGATGGGATCTTCAATAGTAATGATGTGCCCGCTGCTATTGGTGTTGCGATAGCCGATCATGGCCGCCAGCGAGGTCGATTTACCCGAGCCGGTGGCGCCCACGAAAATCACCAGGCCGCGCTTGGTCATGGCGATGTCTTTCAGCACCGCCGGGAGACCCAGGTCTTCGAAATTCGGAATAGTCGTCTCGATCTTGCGCAGCACCATGCCGGTGCGCTGCTGCTGGACAAAGGCGTTTACGCGAAAGCGCCCGATGCCTTCCGGGTGGATGGCGAAATTGCACTCCTGGGTTTTTTTGAATTCCTCGCGCTGTTGCTCATTCATGATACCCAGCGCGAGTTGATGGGCTAGTTCGGCACTCAACGCGGTTTGCGACACCGGCGTAACCGTGCCGTGGATTTTTATACTCGGCGGCACGCCGGCGGTAATGAATAAATCCGAGGCATTTTTTTGCACCATCAATTTAAGCAGGGAATTAAAATCCATCGCTGTTCTCTCGTTGCAGCCTATTTAAAGGCATCTTTGTTCATGGCCCGCGACCGTGCCTCGGCCTTATCCACCAGGCCCTTGCGCACCAAGTCTTGCAGGCATTGATCCAGGGTTTGCATGCCCACCGCCTGGCTGGTCTGGATAGAGGAATACATCTGCGGCACTTTACCCTCGCGGATCAGATTGCGGATGGCCGGGGTGCCGATCATGATCTCGTGCGCGGCAATGCGTCCGCCGCCGATTTTTTTAAGCAGGGTTTGAGAAATAACGGCGCGTAATGATTCCGACAGCATGGCGCGCACCATGTCTTTCTCCGCTGCCGGGAACACGTCGATAATACGATCGATAGTCTTGGCGGCGGAGCTGGTGTGCAGCGTGCCGAACACTAAATGGCCGGTCTCCGCCGCGCTAAGGGCGAGGCGAATGGTTTCCAGGTCGCGCATTTCGCCGACCAGAATAATGTCGGGGTCTTCGCGCAATGCGGAGCGCAATGCCTCGCTGAAACCTTTGGTATCGCGGTGTACTTCGCGTTGGTTAATCAGGCATTTTTTACTCTCGTGCACGAATTCGATAGGGTCTTCGATGGTGAGAATATGCCCGTGCTCACTCTCGTTTTTGTAATTAATGAGCGCCGCCAGGGTGGTGGATTTACCGGAGCCGGTGGGGCCGGTTACCAGCACCACGCCGCGCGGCACGTCGGCGATCTCCTTGAAGATCGGCGGACAGCCTAATTCTTCCAGCGTCAGAATCTTGGAGGGAATGGTGCGGAATACGGCGCCCGCCCCGCGGTTGTGATTAAAGGCATTGACACGGAAACGCGCCAGGCCGGGGATCTCAAAGGAAAAATCGGTCTCGTAGAATTCCTCGAAATCCTTACGCTGCTTGTCGTTCATGATGTCGTAGACCAGCGCATAGACGGTCTTGTGGTCCAAGGCGGGCACATTAATGCGGCGGATATCGCCGTCCACGCGTATCATGGGCGGCAGACCGGCCGATAGATGCAAGTCCGAGGCCCTGTTTTTGACGCTGAAACCTAGTAATTCGGCGATATCCATACATTTCCTTACATTACTTTTATACTTATCGTACTTATCGGCAGCTATATATTATTTCAAAAGTACCGCTTAAAACCGATGGACGCAACCGAAACCATCCAAGACCGGCTGACTAGTATACGTGCACGCATAACGCGTGCCGAGCGCGAGTTTGGCAGGGCACCCGGCTCCGTGCAACTGCTTGCCGTTAGCAAGACCGTGCCTGTAAAACAGGTGCATGATGCTTTTTTGTGCGGCCAGCGTCAATTCGGCGAAAACTATCTGCAAGAAGCCATGAGTAAGATGACCGATCCCATGCTGGCCCGCGCCGGCCTGGAATGGCATTTTATCGGCACGCTACAAAGCAACAAGACGCACAAGATTGCGCATTATTTTAATTGGGTGCATACCATCGACCGGCTCAGCATTGCCCAACGCCTAAACGATCAGCGCCCTGCGCAACTGCCGCCGCTCAATATCTGTCTGCAAGTGAATAGCAGCGGTGAGGCCAGCAAGGGAGGCGTGGACATGGAGCACCTGCCGAGCTTGGCAGCGGCGGTGGCTCGGCTGCCGCGTCTGCGCCTGCGCGGCCTGATGACCATCCCGCAGGCTACCACGGACTTTGACCAACAGCGCCTGCCCTTGCGCAGGGTGCGTGAGGCCTGGGAGCGCTTGCGCGACAGCGGGCTGCCGCTGGATACCTTGTCGATGGGTATGTCGGATGATCTGGAGGCCGCCATTGCCGAGGGCGCCACCCTGGTGCGCATCGGCACGGCAATTTTCGGCAAACGGGTTAAAAGCCCGTAATGGGTAAACGGTAATGGGTAATAGGTAATGGGTAAACGCTCATCACCCATCACTCATCACCCATTACCCCTCACCACAAAATACGCTACACTCCCAACCCAAGACATCTTGGAGCCTGCGCTTGAAAGATACCAACATAGCCTTTATCGGCGGCGGCAATATGGCGGCCAGCTTGGTGGGCGGACTCATCGCCGACGGTTGCGTTGCGCAGCATATCTGGGTCTCCGATCCCGATGAGCAGAAGCTGGCCGCACTACACGAGCGCTTCGCCATTAACACCACCGTCTCGAACGAGCAGGCCGTGGCGCAGGCCGGGGTAGTGGTACTGGCGGTCAAGCCCCAGCTATTAAAAACCGTTGTCCAGCCCTTAACCGAAACCCTGCAAAAAACCTCCCCATTGGTCATTTCCATTGCCGCGGGGGTGCGCGAGCGCACACTCTCCGCCTGGTTAGGCGGCAAACTGGCCGTGGTACGGGCCATGCCCAATACCCCGGCGCTGGTGCGCAGCGGGGCCACGGCCTTGTATGCCAACAGCCTGGTATCCAAGGAACAGCACAGCCTGGCCGAATCCATCTTGCGCGCCGTCGGCCTGATCTTGTGGCTGGAGGATGAGGCAGACATGGATGCGGTAACGGCGCTCTCCGGCAGCGGTCCGGCGTATTTTTTCCTGGTCATGGAGGTGCTGGAACAAGCCGCCGCGCGGCTCGGCCTGGCACCCGAAACGGCACGTTTACTCGCTTTGCAAACCGCCTTCGGAGCAGCTAAGATGGCATTGGAAAGTGCTGATCCCAGCAGCGTGTTGCGCGAGCGCGTCACCTCAAAGGGGGGAACCACGGAACAGGCCATCAAGG
>DATECT010000081.1:0-2686 GCA_035286765.1 Gammaproteobacteria bacterium | reverse complement strand
CACGCCCAGGTGCAGTAGCCGCAGCCAAAGCAGATGTCCGGGTCTTGCAGCACCGCGCCGTACTCGGCGTATTTGGTGTAGGCGCGCGTCGGGCAAGCCTTAAGACACACCGGGTCTTCGCAATGGTTACAGGCCATGGAGACATTCATGCGCAGCACGTCCGGGTAGGAGCCGCCTTCGATGTAACCGACCTTGCGGAAGGCCAGATGCGCGGGCAGATTATTCTTTTCCGAACAGGCCGATTCACAGGCGTGACAGGCGATGCAGTTATCGGCGTTGAAATGGAAGCCGTGTTGCTTGTAGCGGTTGGGATTGTCGGAAGTCGAGAGCTTGCCGTTGACGGTGAGCGGCTCAGCGACCAGCTCCGGGTAAGCCTGGTCCAGATCGAGCAGCGTGCCGTGCTGGCTGGCCGGGATCTGGCTGCGCAGTTTTTTCAGAAAGGAATATTCCGCTGCCTGGGGCTGGGTGGTGTTCATCTTTAATCCTCGCTAAAACGTGCGCGCCGCGACGTTGGCGATGGCCGCGGTCTCTTGGTCGGCGATGGCCTCGATGCGCACCGCCGACTGTTTGAAGGCCGGCTGGCGCGAGTGCGGGTCGAGCAGGCCGAGCACCAGGCGGTTGACGCATTCGTGAAAGTGCATGGGGATGAACACCGCGTTCGGCGCCACGCGCTCGGTGAGTTGCACCATCACCACGGCATCGGAGCGGCGCGACGCGACGCGCGCGTAGTCCATGTGTTGGATGCCGAGCCGCTCCGCCGCGGCGGGGTTCATCTCCATATAAGGCGTGGGACTGAATTTATTCAGGTTGCCGATCTTGCCGGTCTTGGTACGCGTGTGCCAGTGTTCCACCACACGCCCGCTGTTGAGCCAGAATGGAAACTGGTCATCGGGGCGCTCGTTGTTGTCGATAAATGGCAAGGGGATTAATTTAGCCTTGCCGTCGTAATGCTGGAATTTGCCATCGGTATAAATGCGCGGCGAGCCGTTGGGACTCACCTCGTTGCATGGCCACTGCAGGCCGCGTTTGGACTCCAGGGTATCATGCGTCATGCCGGAGTAGTCGCATAGCCGTCCTTTGGACAGCGCGCGCATCTCCTCGAACACCGCCGCTGGCGTTTCCGGAAAACGTAGCTTGCGCCCCTGCTCCCAGCGCTTGGCCAGTTGCGTGAATATCCACAAATCCGGCTTGGCCTCGCCCGGCGGCTCCATCACCTTGCGCACCAGGTTCACGCGCCGCTCGGTGTTGGTGAACACGCCCTCCTTCTCGCCCCACAGCGCGGCGGGGAAATAGACGTGCGCGTATTTCGTGGTTTCCACGTCGGCGTAGGCATCTTGCACCACCAGGAATTCCAGCTTCTCCAGTGTCTTGCGGATGCGCGGGGTGTTCGGCATGGAGCTCATGGGGTTGGTGGCGATGAGCCACAGCCCTTTGATCTGGCCGGTCTCGATGGCCGGTAAGATGTCGGTCTGGAACAGGCCGCGCTTGGTCGGGAAAAAATCTTTTTCCACTCCCCAATACTGCGCCATGAATTCCCGGTCGGCTTCTTTTTCCAGCGCGCGATAAGCCGGCAGCCCGGAGCAGGAGGAAAATTCGCGCGTGCCCATGGCATTGCACTGGCCGGTGATGGACAGCGAGGTGCCGCCGGGCTTGCCGACGTTGCCGGTGACGAGATTGAGGTTGTTGATGCCGACCACGCCGTCGGAGCCGTGCGTGGATTGGTTGATGCCCATGGTCCAGATGCTCATGGCGGCATTGGCCTTGGCGTACAGGCGTGCGACGTTGCGTATGGTGTCTTCGTCGATGCCGCAAATCTTGGAGGCCGAGACCGGGTCGTATTGCGCCACTAATTTTGCGAAATCATCAAACCCCGTGGTATTCGCGTTAACATAGGCGCTGTCATGCAGACCCTCGGCGAGGATGACGTGCGCCAGGCTGTTCAGCAGCACCACGTCGGTGCCGGGATTGATGGGCAGGTGCACGTCGGCCATCTGCGCAAACACGGTCACGCGCGGATCGACCACGATGAGCGGAAACTTGCGCTTGTCGCGCGCCTCTTTCAGACGCCAGTAGATGATCGGATGCTGCTCGGGCAGATTGGAGCCGACCGCGAGCAGGCAATCGGTATGATTGAAGTCGTCGTAGCAACCGGGTGGGCCATCGCTGCCGAACGAGCGCTTGTAGCCGGACACGGCGGAGGCCATGCACAAGGTAGTGTTGCCATCGTAGTTGTTGGTGCCGATCACGCCGCGCGCCAATTTACCCAGCGTGTAAAATTCCTCGGTGAGGATTTGGCCGGTGGAGACGATAGCGAAGGCGTCGCGCCCGTAGGTCTTTTGAATGCGCTGAATCTCGGCGGCGCTGCGATCCAGCGCCTGATCCCAGCCCACTTCTTTATAAGCATCGAAAAAGTGTTCGCGCAGCAGCGGCGCACGCCCGCGATTGGCGGAGTTGAACAACTCGAACTCGAAAATCCCTTTCAGACATAGTTTGCCCTGGTTTACCGATGCGTCACTCACGCCGCGCGCGCTGACGGCCTTGCCGTTTTTATCCACGCCGACCTCGATGGAACAGCCGGTGGAACAATAGCCGCAGGTGGTATAGGCCCATTTTTCCACGGGCTTAGGCGGGATCTTGATCGGGTTTTTGCTATGCCGTCCGAATAACATGTGCTGCCCCTTAACTA
>DATECT010000080.1:0-5534 GCA_035286765.1 Gammaproteobacteria bacterium | reverse complement strand
CCCGCTAAAGATTCGCTCAGCATCCGCAAAATCCAATCCGCGCTTATTGAGGGTGGCTTGTCGTTTTTCTTCGTCCCACTCAAATGTCATGATTTTAGTATATACAAATGTAAATAATTTGCAAGCGCACGCATCAGCAAGCTCGCAATTCCACCTGCAGGTCGTTAATTTTACTATTTAATAAGCTCGCTGAACGCAATGCGCAGCCTTGTTGTCAAATAGATGAGTTATCCCAGCTCACTGTCACCAAGGAGGCAGACATGATACGGAATATCAATAAATCCTTCGCTTACCTACTTATCGTTTTCTTGAGCTTAGGCTGTCAGGCCCTCACCGGAAAAACAGCGGGGCAAAACGTTGACGATGCCACTATTACCGCCTCAGTGAAGGCCAAGCTGGTGGAGGAAAAGGCATCCAATCTCACACGCGTGGACGTGGACACCAACAACGCCGTGGTGCAGCTGTCGGGGGTCGTCGAGACTACAGCCGACAAGGCCCGGGCCGAGCAATTGGCGCGCCAAGTCAAGGAAGCGCGCAAGGTGGTCAATAATCTTCAGGTTCAGCCGAAGAAATGATCCTGACGTGATGTCTACGTGCGCCTGCTAACATGGCATTGTTGCGGAATCGCTTAACCGAAAAATAAATAGGTTACGCCGATCGCCGCCGCAATTCCCGCCACATCGGCGAGCAGCGCGCACGCCACGGCATGGCGCGCGTAACGAATCCCCACGGAACCGAAATAAACGGCCAGTACGTAGAAGGTGGTTTCCGTGCTTCCTTGAATCACCGATGCCAGGCGTCCGGCAAAGGAATCGGCGCCGTAAGTGTGCATGGTCTCCACCATCATGGCGCGCGCGCCGCTGCCGGAGAGCGGTTTCATAAAAGCGGTAGGCAGACCTTCCACAAAACGGCTGTCCATCCCCAGCCCATTCACCGCCCAGCGTATGCCGCCTAACAGTAAATCCAATGCGCCGCTGGCGCGAAACACGCCGATCGCCACCAGCATGGCCACCAGGTAGGGGATGATGCCGACCGCAATATTAAAACCCTCCTTGGCACCCTCGATAAAGGCGTCGTAGACATTCACCTTGTTAAGTGTCGCGCCCGCCAGAAAAACTATGATCAATGAGAACAGCAGAAAGTTGCTAACCATGCTCGACTGCTGCACCATTTCTTGCGCGGGCAAGCTGGTAAAGTAAAGCACGATGCCCGCCACCGCCGCGGTAATCGCGCCCAGGTAACCCAGCACTACCCGGTCCAAGAGATTAATACGCTGCGCAATCGCCGTGGCTATTAAGCCGGTCATGGTCGAGACATAGGTTGCGATGAGGATGGGGATAAATACATCGGTAGGGTCGGCGGCACCTTGCTGGGCGCGATAGGTGAAGATGGTGATTGGAAAAAGAGTGACCGATGAGGCATTGATCACCAGAAATAAAATTTGCGCATTACTGGCCGTGTCCTTCGACGGATTAAGTTCCTGTAGTTCGCGCATGGCCTTGAGTCCTACCGGCGTGGCTGCATTATCCAGGCCCAGCATATTGGCCGACATGTTCATGATAATCGAGCCCAGGGCGGGATGATGGGCCGGCACCTCCGGGAACAGGCGCCTGAATAATGGCATCATCAGCCGCATCAGTATGTGCAGAAAACCGCCGCGCTCGCCGATACGCATAATCCCCAGCCACAGTGTCATCACGCCAGTGAGGCCGAGGGCAATTTCAAAGGCTGTCTTGGAGGTGTCGAAGGTCGCCTTCATCATATCGACGAATACGCCCGGCTGGCCCAGAAACACCGTCTTAATCAGCGCGATGCCGAAGGCCACAAGGAAAAACCCCAGCCATATAGCATTTAGCACGTGGGCAGCCTCAACGGCGATACTTTAGGAAAGGGTTCGGGGAGACGGACATCGGATGGGTGTCCTTAATATTTGCGCGAGAAAGCTGGCCATTTTAATAGTATAGGTATAAGCACTCATATTAAACTAACCGTATGCCTCTACACATGCAACCCCCTTATTCACTGGACCGCGCTAAATTGCAGCATGAGGTGCGTATAGAAACATTCCGCGCCAGCGGCCCCGGCGGACAACACGTTCATAAAACCAACTCCGCCGTACGCATCACCCATATCCCTTCCGGGGTGGTCGTTATCGCGCAAGATACCCGCTCGCAGTTTCTCAATCGCACGCTGGCCTTCGAGCGGCTTATCGAAAGATTGCGGATACTTAATCACGTACCCAAGACGCGCCACGCCACACGCCCTACGCTGGCTTCCAAAAAGAGGCGGCTGGAAGGCAAAAAACTGCGCGCAACCAAACTCGCGCAGCGCCGGGTCGGGCGTAAGGAGATCAGCGATGAATAATGTGATGCAGGAAAGAAGGGACATAGCGAAACATTCAGGATGCCCGTTTACTCTGGTCGCCTGCCGTCAAGGAACGATCCACCCGCCTACCGGCACCGGGGCTAGCTTCCCGCCTTGCAGCTTGATGATATAACTGCCCTTCGACGCATAACGCTGCCCAGGGCCCAGGCTGACATGCGGGTAGACCGAGCTGTTCAGAGCGTTGTCCACCGCATGTTCGACGCGCTCGATGAAATAGTCGCGCGAGAAATTATCGCGCATATGCATCAATGCCTCCCCCGCCACCGTTACTGCGAAGTAGCTGTTCGCCAGCAGCCGCTCATTCACCGCAATAATCTTCCTGCTGCGCAGCCAGGCCCGGGTGCGCAACAACGACCGTTCGCGTGCCTCGGCCAAGGCAAACGGGTGTAGTAGATACACTTGTTCCGGAAACGCTTGCGGTAGTTGATTCAAGTCATCCCCGATCAGGCTTGAGGATAAAATGATGCCCTGCCCCGGCGCTGCCGGTTTGAGCACGGTGCGCAAGCCTGCCAGGTCCGCGCCACGCAGCCACAGTACCAGCCAAGACGGTTGATCGCGCCCGAGCAGCGTGGCCCAGAATTGCTCAGTGGGCGGCGCCTCGCCCGCGATCACCTGGTCGACGAGCTTGGTTGCAACCGGCTCCGGTAGGGCTGCGCGTAGCACCCGTGCCGCGCGCGGGCCGACTCCGTCGTCGCGATAGACCTGCACTATTCTCCCGGGTAGTGCTCCGCGTGCCGCTGCGCTGAGATGCTTGGCCAGCACCGCTGCCTCCAGCGCCACGCCCTTGGAGAAATAGATCGAATAGAAGGCGTCATCGGCTAATGGCGGGGCATCGATATTCGGGAATAAACACGGGGCTTCGCGCCGCTCGCAGAAGTCATGCACCGGTTGCCAGTCGCCCGCGCCAATCCCGCCAAGTAAGGCGAATACCGGTTGCTGGCGGTAATAGCGTTCTAATTGATCCGGCCAGCTTGCCGGTGGCCCGCGTAACTCCCACACATGGAGCACCCAGGTGCGGTGCGCCAGATACATCTTCTCCGGGGTGCGTGCGGCGTAGGTGCGGCGCACCGTCTCACTACGCGTTTCACCATTCTTTTCTTTAAAGTAGGTTTGCAAAACGTCTAGCAGTGCTTGGCGCGCCGCAGGGCTGACCGCGCCGGCGATCACGGTGGCAAAGTGGATGTCGCGCTCGGTGACGCCGGGGTCCGGCCCCGCCGGGAAGGCGCTGAGATAGGCATGGAGCGCCGCCACGTCATCCTGGCTAAGCTGGTACACCGGCATCAACGTGTCGAACTTGCGTCTGGTAGGATCCATCCCCTCGCGCAGGGCGCGCGCCAAAGTGCCCACGCTGTAAGTATGGCGCGCACCCTGGTTGCGTGTTGAACTTGGCACGCTCTCCGCAACCCCGGCGTGCCGAGACTGCATCGCTCCGCGCAACGGCGGGACTACCTTGCCGCCCTCACTCGACCCGAGTGCGCTGCGCTGATGACAGCGCGTGCACGCGGCCTGTGCGCCGCTGAGTGGCACGCCCCCTTGGACGCTGGCACGTAACGGTGCGCCCGAGGGCAGCAGGCCTTCGCGGTAGATGCGTTTACCCTGTTCCAGTTGCTGCACATCGGACATGGCAAGGGTGGATGACACGGGGATAACAGCGATGGCTGCCAAAAGGGATAGCGTAACGAGAACAGCGGCACGACGCCCACTAATATGATGCGTGATAGTTAACGCAATAAATAATGGCACGTCCGGGCTCCTTTCAAACAAGTGTAGCGTGCGCCATGCGCACGAAACGGCAAATCCCCCGGCCTTCGGCCACCCCCTTTACAAAGGGGGTTGAGCCTCCACGGCCTTTAATTACTTCCCTTGTAAAAGGGGTTGGGCCTCCGGCCTTTAATTACCCCCTTTGCAAAAGGGGTCGCGCATAGCGCGGGGGGATTTGAGGCCACGCTGTTAACGAATATTCAGATCATTGCAGGTTTGCACCGTTAACATAAAACTTATTGGTTACCAGCGCTCATCGTGCGCACAGCGCACGCTACCGGCTCGTTAGTAAACAGCGTTTTTGCCATCCGTGGCGCGACTTCAGTCTTCTATTAAACTCCGGCCACGCCATCCATGGCATGGCGTTCATGATGCACATCCGTGTGCATCACCCTACGGGCCGCCTTTGGCGGTGCCGTTTGGCTATCCTGCCAAACGTTCGGCGGCTTCGCCGCCTCACCCATCACGCATTACCGTTCACTCATCACGGTCAAGGTCCATGCTACGGCGCAAACAATCACTGCGCTGTCAGGCTCCGGTATTCGCGCAGCAAGTCGGCGGCGCTCGCGTAACCTTCCAGCCGAATCCAGGAAGTGCCCCGCGGACCGCGCAGGAAGGTGACCGGAAGGTGGCTCATCTTGCCGCCACGGTAGGCGTCAAAGGCCTTCTGCAGCAGCAGGGTATTATGGATATCGCCGGTGAGGAAACGCCATTCCGGCCCGGCGTGGTATCTGCGCGCATAGCTGCTCAGGCGTTCGGGCGTATCGTGCTCCGGGTCGATGGAGATGGAAATCATTCTGAGCCCGTGCCCCGCTTGCTCCAGCTGGTCGCGCAGCTGCGCGAAGGTCGCGCTGATCACCGGGCAGGTGGCGGTGCAGGAGGTGAAAATAAAATTGAGCATGACCGGCTTCCCGGCGTCCAGTTCGGCGCGCATGGATGTCGCGCTCCCGTCGGCGGCGACCAGCGCCAGATCAGGGATGCGATAATCAACCACCGTGCGCGTGTATTTGCCAGGCTGCGACGGACCGTCCGCGCCCGTGGGTGTAGCCAATGGCTGGCCGTCGCGGTGGTCTGCCGTTTGTTCCGTACCGTGCCCCCGGACACCCGCCGAGAGCAGCAGCGTTAGCGCTAGCAGCGCTGGCGTGAACGTCCTACGAGATGATCCCGACATAATGCTCACTTGATGATCTTGATCTTGACGGTGGCGACGTTGGAGGTTGCGCCGCGCTTGTCCTTGACCGTGTAGCGGAATCGATCGGTGCCTTTGAAATGACGCCGCGATTTATAGCTCACCGTGCCGTCCGCATTTACCCGCACTATACCCTTGGCCGGCGCGCTCACGATGGTTACCGTGCCCGCATCCAAATTGCCGTCCGGGTCGCGGTCGT
>DATECT010000079.1:0-9033 GCA_035286765.1 Gammaproteobacteria bacterium | reverse complement strand
AACTAAGGCGCGCGCCTGCGGCCAGCCGGCGTGCCTGAGTTCTTGTGCGACCCGGCCACTGGTCTCCTCGTTCGGGCAGGCGCAAAATGCCGCCAGCCAGGCATCGCGCGGCAAGTTTAGCTGAGTCGCCTCTTTCACCGGATTATCGGGCGACAAGCGCTGTGCCCCCTGCAGCACCAAACCGCTTGACGCATAGCTTCGATCCGTTCTCACATCGAGCGGGATAATGGGCGCCCCCGCTTGTTGTAGTTGGCGCAATTCCGCGACGGTCATTTTGTCGGGTGAGTTGATGGGTGCCGCGCTAGAGGTTTGTCCAGGCGAAGGTAAACTGTTTGTTTGCGTCTCGGCAGGGCTACCTGCCGTTAAAGTAGAGTAGGGCGGCTCCGCGTGCCCCGCTTTGGCCGCAATGGCTCGGTGGTTCAATAGCATCAACGAACCGCCATGTAAGACAATGGACAACAGCACCACCAAACAGCATAGCGAGAATAATTGCGCGCCGCCGGGCACGCCGGCGAATACCGGCAACAACACTAAGAGCAGGGAACTCAAACCACGCGGGCCGAACCAGGCGATTAACAAGCGGCCATGGTAGTCTAAAGAGGTGCCTGCCAATGAGGCAAGAAATACCACAGGCCTAATCAACAACACGATCACGGCAAACAGTAAGGTATGGCCGTTGATGATGGTGAGGCCTTGCCAAATCAGCGAACTGCCGAATAACACGAAGGTGAACAGCAGCGCCATTTCGGCTGTAGTCTCGCCGTATTCGAGAAAACAATCGCAGAGTTCTACGTCAAGTGCGGCGATGGTCAGCCCGGCGGTAAACGCCGCCAGAAATCCGCTGCCGTGCACGGCCTCCGCCGCGGCATAGGCGGCGAATACCACGCCAAGCGAGTATAAGGATTCATAATCGCGCCGCACGCCGATCCGGCGCCGCACCAAATCCAGGCTGGCGACCGACAATAAACCGACTGCCACGCCCGCGCTCGGACCGAGCAGGAATAAATCGATGCCGAGTTGGGTCCAGTGCGAGATGTTTAGCGAGCTGCCTTGGCTGAGTATCAGCATGGCGGCGAGCACGACGGGCAATAACACCACGTCATTCAACCCGCTTTCCAGCCGCAGTGCTTGACGCACCGCTTGCGGGAGATCATGCCCGCGCAGCAACCCGCGTAATAATACGGGATCAGTCGAGGCCAGGGCCGCCCCCAAGATTGCCGCGCCTGCGGGGGTCAAATCCAGCAGCCACCAGGCCGCCAGCGCGATTAATACCGCCGAAAGCAAAGTGCCGGGGCCGAGTACCAGGAAGGCCAGCAGCCCGTGCCGGCGTACCTCAGCCATGCTGAGCGAGACCGCATCGGTAAACAGCACCAAGACCAGGCTGAGTGTCGCCACGGTGCGCAGGATAGGGGAGTCAAGCCGTATATCGAGCAGCCCCAAGCCCATCGGCCCTAACATCGCGCCCATGGCCAGAAACACCGCGACCTGCGGCATGCCGCTCCGCTCAATCAACCCCGAGAATAAGGCGGCAATCACAATCACGCAGCCGATCAGCGCCAGCGTTGCGGTAAATACCTCCGGGCTAAACCCCTCCATCAGACACCCTCGGTTTTCTTATTTAACCAGGATGGAATACTGCGCGGTTTTAGCCCTGAAACGCAAGCTGAGGGGCTGCACCTTGAATCTGCCTCCTATTTTCTACTTCGCATAATGTATATTATGTAAAACTCGATATCGACAGCGACCTATTTATTGAATGATTATAGATAACCCCCATATTTTGAGCGTATAAGAATCATCGCGACTCTGGGATTTAGCTCAATAAATCCAAGTAAGCTGCTCTCTCTAAAATTAAGCTCGTTGACAGGCCGCTCGGTCGAGTTAATGCAAAGGATATTTGTTAGAATTGCATTGCCTGTGTGTTTGCGTTTGCTTGAACTTCGTTATTGCATGGCACGTCTAACCATTACAACTAATAAATCAACTTTCATGCTAGCCGGTAATTAAAGGAGATATCGCTATGATGGGTCTTGAGGGTTATCTGCTCCTGCTGGTTATCGGCCTTGTTATCGCTGGCGTGAACTACTTTGTCAACAGAGAAGGCCGCAAAAAGGGCCGGCCTGAGGATTGAGCTCGCCAATTGCTTGAGCCTTCTAAGGCAGTACAACTAAATCAGTAGTCGCGGTTTGCTATTAAGCGTAGCCCTTATTCCGCCTGCTGCACCATAATCGCCAATCCTATTCTGGGTAAAATAAATCCAATTATCCGCGCTCGTGAGTGGCCGTTCAGCATGCTGATCGGTACGTGTCGCCACATTCTCTGCCAAGGGGGTAATTTTACCGTCCAAAGTAATGCGTAAAATCCGGCCCTGATTTCCGCCTTCAGAGATATAAAACGCACCTTCATGGAACGTGGCACCTGTCCACGGCGGGGTTTTACCGACCGCAACTTCGGTGAGATGGCCGTTAGATTCTACCCGCAATATACGTGGCGCAGCCCCATCTTCACCATAGGAATATCCGGCCTCGATGATGTATACCCTATTCTCATCATCTACGACCACCGAGGAAGGAAACGTAAAATGGCGTGTTACAGGATCGCCACGATAGGCGGCAGGCATTGCGACATCCGCGAAATTAATAGGTTGCGGCGTATTGAATAATGTATACGCATCAGGGCTGCTGCGCACGGCATAACATGCAAATAAGATGGTTGTAAGGATTACTGCGGTAGACAGCCAGGACGGTACGTGCAATAAAAACACATGTGGCATTTTTTCCATGATAGCGCCTCCTTGCGCGGCCTGAGTCAGGATTGCTAATCAGACGTGATGCCCATTCATCTCGAGCTTAGCCTTTTTGATATTTATAGTCAATAATTCATATGCGAAATAGATGCTCGCGTTTTGTTTGATAGCTTTAGGTTCTGTTTTCAAAATGCGTCTGATGCGTTGATACGTCGTTGCCAAGCGTTTTCATGAGGCACTTCCATGTGCCTCCCCCGACGGGCCGCCTAACGGCGGTGCGATTCGGCTATCCTGCCGAATCGTCCGGTGCGGGGCCGGGAAGCGGCAGACTATCTGTAAACTGTGCGATGGTACTGCGCTTCCGGCTCCGTGCCATCGCTCCAGCCAAGCCTTCCATGGCTTGGCGTTCGCAAGCTTCGCTTGCTCACCCCCTCGAACGCTTGGCGCCTCGTCTGACCATTCGGCAGGATAGCTGAATGGCACCGCCGAAGGCGGCCCGCAGGGTGATGTACATGGATGTACATCATGAACACATGATCCGCTATTTTGAAAACAGAACCTAGCCATCAAAAATATGGCGCTCGACTTTATTTATAACCAAGCAGTCAGACCTTGCACTAAGCTGGTTTTTTCAGCAGTGGCTTTACCGGTTAATGCGAATCCTTGTAAATTATTCTCGGCATCCAGGTGAATGGCTCTTACGCCGTTTTCACCCGTGGTAGTCTGCCATGTCCGTTCAGCAGCATTGCGGGGATGGGCGCAAACCACGACTGGGCATATCGGTGTCTTTACCATCACGGGCATGGCGGGATACGAAACCGCGGTTAAGGTTCCGCTGAGGGTCTTGGCTAGGGCGCGTGCCGCTTGCATGATAGGCAATACGTAAGGCAATACCATGCCGTCTACTTCTGCGCAATCACCCAAGGCATACACATGCTCTGCGCTGGTGCGCAAACAATTATCAACCACAATCCCCCTGTTCACCTTCAAACCTGCTGCCTGGGTTAACGCAGTGCGTGGCCTCAACCCAATGGCAGACAGCACGACATCCGCGTGCAATACGGAACCGTCGGATAGCGTGAGATGGTAACCGTTCTGTGCGGTATCCACGGCCTCGACTTTCCGACCGAAGTGCCACTGCACACCAAGCTGTGCCAATGATTCATGCAACGCCCTACCCGCCTCGCTCGGCAACAGTTGTCCCATGGGTAAATCACCGGGATGAATCACCTGTACATGGTAACCGGCATTGGCCAAGTCATTGGCGAACTCGCAACCGATCAATCCGGCGCCCATGATAGCGACATTCTTACCGCCATTGATGGCTGTGCGAAAACGCGCATAGTCCGCTAAATCATTTACCGATATAACCTGATCGGCTGCGTTGCCGGTCAAAGTGGATTTGATCGGGTCCGCACCTAACGCTAATACCAGTTTGGCATAAGGCAAGGCTTGTCCATCAACGCGCACAACCCGCTCTACGGGATCGATTGCCGTAACCGTCGCGTGATTCATAATAGTTGCGCCCAACTGGCTCGCCATTTGGCTCGCGCTGAATGTTGCAAGCTGCTCGGGTGTCTTGCCGCTGGTCAAGGCAGTGGAAAGCATGGGCTTGGAATAGAAGCACCCATCATCCGCTGTAATGACGTAGAGTGGTGTTTCTTTATCCAGCTTGCGCAACTCACGCGCCACGGTGTAACCGGCCAAACCACTGCCGATAATGACAATAGGGCTCACGTTCGTTTCCTCTTGGCCTGCATTTAACACATCAGAAAGGCTGGGGCCTCTCGCCACAGCCCTGCTTCGCCTGACCGACCATACATAGTGCCATAAATCTACTGCGCGGCTTTGATGCAGGTGCGTGCGGTGCTCGGAATCCTCATGTACTTCTATGTACACTCCGGTTCCTGCGCTCCGCCGCCCCCGCCTGAAAGCCGCTCGCTACGATTTCTGTCGCTATGTATAGTCCATTAAGCATAGCTGACTTCAACCATTTCGAAATCGGCCTTGGCTACCCCGCAATCCGGGCAGGCCCAGTTATCCGGGATATCGTTCCAACGGGTACCCGCCACTATGCCCTCTTGGGGTAAGCCGACTGCTTCGTCGTAGATGAAACCGCAAACCACACATTGCCACTTTTTCATGAGTAATCTCCTAAGTTGTATTTAAGCTGCGCTTACCTTGGCAAGCGTCGCGCGATAGTTATTAGCGTGCCGTTCTTCCACCTTGGTCAAGGCAGCGAAACGCTTAGCGGCTTTCTCCAACGTGGCGCGGAAACGCTCCGCATGCTCTTTCGATTCCGCGATCTGCTCGTCGAACTCAGCTACGACCGCTTCATTCTTTTCCCGCTCGGCCAAGTGGCGGAACGTGGGATACATTTCAGTGTATTCATACGTTTCGCCTTCAATCGCCATGGCAAGACATTGCTTCACGCTCATCTCCGCCTTTGGGTAGAGCAGGTCCATATGGCCGAAGGCATGCTGAACTTCTTGCGCGGCCGTCTCTTCAAACACCTGGGCCGTCTCTACATCGCCATGTTCCCGTGCGACACGGGCAAAATACATATACTTGATATAGGCCATCGATTCGCCGGCAAAGGCCGACTCGATATTTTTTACAGTAATTGATTCAGGGTTTTTCATTGTCTATCTCCTCTCAGATGGTTAATGATTGCTTACCACGAGGAGCATAATAGAGGGGATGCATCGATTAATCTAATTGATTGTCTATAATGTATCGATAGTCTAATACTATTACATTTCTAGCTGTGCGGAAGCTGGGGCAGGCTGTTTAGCATGGTTACACAACCCAGCGGACAGGCCTGGATAGCCGCGTGCAACACCTCAACGGCCTGCGGGCGGGGAAAGCTTTTACGCCAGGCCAAGGCCACCCGGCGAGTCGGTACCGGGGCCGTAAAAGGTCGCATAGCCAGTAACTTGCTTTCCGCAGGCTGACCGGCCATGGAGGTGCACGGCAACACCGTCACGCCCGCGCCGGAGGCGACCATGTGGCGGATGGTTTCCAGTGAACTACCCTCCAGCGTGCGTTGAATACTGCCCGGCGCCGCGCTAAAACGATTCAGCTCCGGGCAGGCCTGTAACACTTGATCCCGAAAGCAGTGCCCGGCGCCCAGTAATAATAAATTGTCCTGGGCTATTTCCTGGGGTTTGATAGATTTTTTCATTTTCCAGGCATGGTCTGCGGGAAAAATAATCTGGAAGGGCTCATCATAGAGGGCATGGGTAATAATGCCGGGTTCGCTAAACGGCAAGGAAATGACAATGACATCTAATTCGCCTTGCTTTAATAACTCGCTTAGCCGCGCGGTGAAATTTTCCTCAATCAGCAAAGACATGCGCGGCGCGCGTTTATGCAGTATCGGGATGAGCCGCGGCAAAAGGTAAGGCCCGATCGTGTAGATTACGCCCAGGCGCAGAGGGCCCACCAGCGGGTCTTTGCCCTGCTCCGCCAACTGCCTGATGGCGGACGTTTCTTCCAATACGCGCTGGGCCTGCTCAACAATACGCTCGCCGATGGGAGTAAGTGAAACCTCATTGGTGCCACGCTCAAATAAGGTAACATCCAGTTCTTCTTCCAGCTTGCGGATAGCCACGCTTAAGGTGGGCTGACTGACAAAACAGGCCTCGGCGGCGCGTCCAAAATGCCGCTCGCGCGCTACTGCGACAATGTATCGGAGTTCGGTCAAGGTCATGGTAAGATGGTTATTATAGAGCAAGGATAGATGGTATTGCTTAAGAATCTTTCATTAAGGAGCGACAATGTTCTTGAAACATAAACCCTCCGGCGACTTGGTTGAAGTACTCGATGCCGATGCGCTATTTGATCCCTGCAAACCCGAGGTACTTGGGCGTTTTCATGTTGGCGAGGAGATGCCAGACCCCGGGGTATTCAACAAGTCTGACTTAATCTTCCCTTCCGGCGAAAAACTGCCGCGCTGCTGGCTCGACGCACATTATAGGAACACCACACCGTAAATCAGTAGGAGATTCCATGATTGATCGCACTATAAAACTGCTGGGTAGTGAGGCGGACGGCTTATTAAAACATCAATGCAAAGGGATACCTAAAGAAAAACTGCATCTGCCCGGGCCGGATTTCGTGAACCGCATCCATTGCGTTTCGGACCGCGGTATTCAAGTGTTACGCAATCTGCAAAGCATCTTCGATCACGGCAGGCTGGGTGGAACAGGCTATTTGTCCATTCTACCGGTTGATCAAGGCGTCGAACATTCCGCAGGCGCTTCGTTCGCACAGAACCCGGACTACTTTGACCCGGAGAATATCGTGAAACTTGCCATTGAGGGCGGTTGTAACGCAGTGGCCTCGACACTCGGCGTGCTCGGCACTTGCGCGCGAAAATATGCGCACAAAATTCCGTTCATCGTCAAAATCAATCACAATGAATTTTTAACATATCCGAATAAATACGATCAAATCCTGTTCGCCAACGTCGAGCAGGCCTGGGACATGGGC
This sequence comes from Gammaproteobacteria bacterium, assembly GCA_035286765.1. Lineage (GTDB taxonomy): Bacteria > Pseudomonadota > Gammaproteobacteria > SURF-13 > SURF-13 > DATECT01. The sequence continues at coordinate 1,793 of DATECT010000079.1, read as the reverse complement.
GCCTGCGCGGTGGGTGCGACGATTTACTACGGCTCTGCGGAATCCGACCGGCAGATACAGGAAGTCACCGAAGCATTCCGTCACGCTCATCATTTAGGCATGGTATGTTTTCTATGGTGTTACCTACGCAATAGCGCCTTCAAGAAAGACGGCGTGGACTATCACTTATCCGCCGACCTTACCGGACAGGCCAATCATCTGGGCGTCACTATCGAAGCCGATATCATCAAACAAAAACAGGCGGAAAATAACGGCGGTTACACCGCGCTCAATTTCGGTAAAACTCATCAGAAAGTCTATGCCGACCTGACCACGGAACATCCTATTGACCTCACCCGTTATCAGGTGGCGAACTGCTTCATGGGGCGCGCCGGCCTTATTAATTCCGGCGGCGCCTCCGGTGCAAATGACCTCGCTCAGGCGGTGCGCACTGCGGTAATTAACAAACGCGCCGGCGGCATGGGGCTTATCTCAGGACGTAAAGCCTTTCAGCGGCCTATGCAGGAAGGCGTGCAACTGCTCAACGCCATACAGGACGTTTATCTAGAAAAAGAAATCAGCTTGGCCTGATTCACGATTACCGTGCCGATCTGCTATGCAGGTATGCAGACAGGCGGCTGCGCACTTCCGTTTCGTCCAAGCCGTCAATCTCGACCAGTTTGCGCGGTGATGCAGTGCCTGCCACGAGTCTTACACGCTCTTTTGCTATACCCAGCGCCGTGGCCAGCATATGCTCTACCGCCGCATTGGCCTTGCCGCGTTCCGGCGGGGCATTCACGCAAATCTTGAGGGCGTCACCCATCCATCCCGCTACACAATTACGCGATGATTTAGGCACCACCTTAACCGCTAAACGCATGCAGGCAGGATTGTTATAGGGATAACTGTAAGGGCTTTGTAGCGCATACGGCATTGTAATGCATTATTTGCAAAGATTCAGAGCGGGGATAGGAATCAAGCTAAGGAACCTCTGATTAAGTCAGAGGTTCCTGCGGTGCAGGGATGCCCCCTTTGTACCGGCGCAACAGGGCAGGATATGGCTGTATCAGATATGGGAGCGTACCCAAGCGGTCAGCTTAGGGAGGTCCATAACGCCCGCCTGACGTGCAAGCTCCCTGCCCTGCTGGAAAATAACCAGCGTGGGTATACTGCGGATGCCGAATTGTCCCGCAATGGCCTGCTCTTGCTCGGTATTGATTTTCGCCAACTGCACACGCGGTTCAAGCTGTGCGGCCGCCTTCTCAAAAATGGGCGCCATCGCCTTGCAGGGCCCGCACCACGGCGCCCAAAAATCGACCACTACGGGGATGCCGCTATGACCGATATGCTGTTGGAAGCTGGCGTTGTTAAGTTCCACGGGATGAGCATTGAATAAAGGCTGCTTGCACTTCCCGCACTTCGCACCATCCATCAATTTAGCGGTAGGCACGCGATTAGCCGTATGGCAGTGCGGGCAAACCACTTGCAATAATTCACTCATCTTTGCACTCAAGTTAGGAAATATAAAAGATAAATGGGGATGACCGGCAGTGAATTCAAGCCTACATCCAATATTCGAATAAACGCGAGGCACCCTCTTTCAGACGCTGCCACAACGGCCGTTGTTCCCACTGTTCGAGGCTAACCTCATCTGAGTCCTGTAAATCTTTTTGGAACAGCGCCTCCATCTCACCCGCAAACTGGCTGCCTAGAATGACCACATTAACTTCATCATTATGAAAGAAGCTACGCATATCCAGATTAGCAGAACCGACCGTTGACCACACACCATCTATAACCATTGTCTTTGCATG
>DATECT010000078.1:0-5540 GCA_035286765.1 Gammaproteobacteria bacterium | reverse complement strand
TCCGCCAAGCGTTTTCCTAAGGCCCGGCACAGGCGTTTTTCTTCTTCGGTAAGGGGTAGTTTGCTATCCGGCCCCGCTTGATGGCTAGCGCCATAGGGTGTGCCGCCGCTCGCGGTGCTGGTGAGATCGGGTTCGCTGTAGGGAATACCCATGACCAGCATGCCCTGATGCAGCAGCGGCAACATCATGGAGAGCAAGGTGGTCTCTTGGCCACCGTGCAAGGATGCGGTAGATGTAAAGACCGCCGCAGGCTTGCCGATCAGCGCGCCCGATAACCAGAGTTCGCTGGTGCTGTCGATAAAGTACTTCAACGGGGCGGCCATGTTGCCGAAGCGGGTCGGGCTGCCTAGCGCAAGTCCCGCGCATTCGCGCAGGTCGTCAAATGTAGCATAGGGGGGACCTGAGGCCGGTATGGTATCTTCCGCGGCCTCACAGACGGTTGAAACCGCAGGCACAGTGCGTATACGCGCCTGCATACCTGAGACTTCTTCCACGCCACGGGCGACGTGTTGAGCCATTTGTGCGACACTACCGTAGCGGCTGTAGTAAACTATTAATATGTCTGCCATTTTATCGTTATACCTTGACTGAGCTAGACCTGGATGCTAGTTTTTATAAGCAAAATATAGCATATATGGCACTCTCTCCCTAGGCCGTTTGGAAAGTGGGTATGAAATTTATGAAGCCCGCAAAATATTGTAGACTGCTGATTCTAGTATGTGGTTTCGCACTGGGATGCAGCACTATTCCCACCCAGGAAATGAGCGATGCGCGTCAAGCCTTGCAGGCAGCGCGCGATATGGGTGCGGCCACCCATGCCCCGGATAGCCTCAGTGATGCCGAGAAACTATTAGACGAGGCTAAAAAAGCCTTGGATGAGGGCTATTACGACAAGGCGCGCGGGAATGCCGTAGCCGCTAAAGACGAGGCGGTTAAGGCGCGCAATAAGGCACTCGAGGCGAAGAGCATCCCCTAGGCATGTAGTTTAGAGCACTCTCCCCGCAGTCTTTTTTTCTGACTTCCGAATAATATCGGGCAGTTTTAACTGTGCCATAAGGAAAATAATGAACAAATTAGAAGCGCTATTTGAAACCCTGTTATGGGACAGCCGTTTTGTGGTCTTGTCGGCGGTGGTTGCCAGTTTGGTGGCCGCGCTTTCGATGTTTTACATGGCGACCATCGATGCCTATTACATGGTGGTACATCTGGTCGATTACGCCTCACCCGCCTTGGATATAGCAGGCCGCAAGGCCTTGCATGACGAGACCATCGCCCACGTGGTGGAGATCGTCGATGGCTACCTATTGGCAACTGTGCTGCTTATTTTCGCCTTCGGCTTGTATGAGTTATTTATCAGCAAGATTGATAAAGCGGCGGCCTCGCTCTCTTCGTCGAACGTATTGCTCATCAATAGCCTGGATGACCTGAAGGCCCGCCTGGCCAAGGTGATTCTGATGATTTTGATCGTGAGCTTTTTTGAACATGCCATTAATATGCGTTTTGCCTCGCCGCTCGACCTGCTTTATCTTGCCGGGGGCATCGCCTTAATCGGCCTGGCCATTTATCTCTCGCACACCGGGGAACAAAAGCTGCATGACGAATCAGGCCCGCAGCCGCCTGCTGCCGGCAATCATTGATACTGGTCTAAAAATTCAAATTTCCGTCATTCCCGCGCAGGCGGGAATCCAGAAGTTGTTAATTTATCATTGTTTCCAAATGCTGGATTCCCGCCTGCGCGGGAATGACGAATTTTAGAGGTGCCCTTTGATCAGGTCGCGTACGAAAGGAATGGTAACTTTGCGCTGATTGGCCAGCGAGGCGTGATCGAGGCGTTGCAATAATTCAAACAGCCGCGGCATGTCCCGCGGGCAATGCCTCAACAGGAAACGCGCCACTTCTTCGGTCAACTCAAAACCACGCGCATGGGCGCGCAGGCGCAAGGCGACCAGCTTTTCCTCGTCACTCAACTCGCGCAGTTGTAATATCAAACCCGACGCCAGCCGTGAATTGAGATCGGACAACCCCAGCGCCAAATTGGCCGGCGGCATTCCCGCGGCAACGATCAGGCGTGTATCCGTTTCACGCAGGCGGTTATACAAGTGGAACAATGCCGTTTCCCACTCCGAGTTGTTGGCGATGGCTTGCACATCGTCAACGCATACCAACGCCACTTGTTCCAAACCCGCCAATAACTCCGTTGAAATTTCTCGCGCCTGCATAAGCGGCAAATAAGCCGCCGTCTCCCCGCGTGCCGCGACCACTTGGCAGGCCGCCTGTAGCAAATGGGTCTTGCCGGTGCCGGCGGCGCCCCACAGGTAGATATACTTTTCTCCGCCCTTCAGGAGCTCATGCAAGGCATGTACGGCCTCGACGTTGGGGCCCGCATGATAATTGCTGAAGCTGGCGCCATCACGCAGGCTGACACTGAGCGGTAACTGCATCATTGTTCAAACGACATTCAGGAGGGCGCTTGCGGACCATACAGGCGGCTGTTTACATAGCGTTCGTGCACATAGACCAGCAATACCCGAATCACCGCCGCCGCCGGCAATGCCAGTAAGATACCGACAAAGCCGAATAACTGGCCACCGGCGAGCACCGCGAAAATGACTGCTACGGGGTGTAAGCCAATGCGTCCGCCGATAAGCAGGGGCGTAAACAAGAAACTTTCGGTAAGCTGACCGATGATAAAGACGCCGAATACATAGATTAATATAAACGGGTCTTGGAATTGAGCAAAGGCGGCGATCCCGGCGATGAGTATGCCCACAATAAAACCGAGGTAGGGAATGAAGCTGATGAGGCCCGCTATCACACCCACCAGCAGTGCCAACTTCAGCCCGATGAGGGTCAACCCAACTGAATAGACCACACCCTGCCCCACCATTACTAATAATTGGCCGCGAAAGAAGGCCCCGAGCACTTCGTCGCTCTGCTGGGCGAGGCGCGTAACGATGGGCTCCACGTTCAGCGGTAATAGCGAGCGAATGTAGCTGGTCATTTTGTCCCAGTCACGCAGCAAATAAAATGTCACCACCGGAATCAATAATAGATTCACCAGCCAGCCCAATATTGTTAAACCTGAGCGCGATAGTGAGCCGATGACAGTGGCCATGATGCCACCGGCCTTTTGCCAGTTTTCGGTAATGGCCTGCTGCAGACTGGCCAAGTCGAAGCTGCTCTGCTCCAGGCCGAGCCGATCTTGCACATACGGCAACACCTTGTGTTGTAGCCAATCCACATAACCGGGGAGTTGCGCAATGAAGGTGGTTATTTGGCGCTCTAATAGGGGCACAAAAATTAGCAGCAATAATAAAATGAATAATATTAAACCGGTAAACACGATCGTGGCCGCGAGTGCACGCGACAGTCCGTAGGTTTCTAGCCGGTCTGCCAGGGGGTCGGTCATATAGGCGAGAAACCCGGCGATTAAAAAGGGGATCAGCATCGGGGCAAGCAAATACAGCAGCATGCTCATGCCGATGATGGCCGCCAAGATCAGCCATTTTCTTGATTCAGTCATGCGATCGGTCCTCTTTGGCATGCAATGCACGCATACCCCATACCCAAACGTAGCCAAGACCGCTTAACAGGGTGGTGATTAGTACGGTAAACATGAGGACGCTCATTATCCACGCCGGCAAGGCGAATAATCCGTGCATGACCAATACCGTGATAATAAGCAAAATCTGCGCAAGGGTGTTGATCTTGCTGAGCACACTTGGCATCGGGTGAAACTGACTGATTCTATAATGATAGGCAACGGCGCCGGCGACGATGACGATATCCCTGCCCACCACCACCGCCACCAACCATAGGGGTAACTGACCCAACCAGCCTAAGGTGAGATAGGAGGCCACCAGCAGCAGCTTGTCGGCCAACGGGTCGAGGATGGCGCCCAAGCGGCTGCGCCAGCCAAAGCGCTTAGCCAAATAGCCATCCAACCCATCCGACAGGCCGGCGCTGACGAACACCAGTAGCGCCCAGCCGTAGTAGCCATTCAGCAGCAGGATGACCACGGGCGGTACCAGGGCCATGCGCAGCAGGCTAATAATATTGGGGATGTCCTTCAAACCCATAGTATTATGAGAGAACGATCAGCAAATTGGACTATTTTTAGCATACTCGCACGCTATGCGAGGCGGCCCGCTAAGTCAAGGTTAAACAACTGCTCTAAAAACGCCCAAATTAATTCTCCTTACCGTCATTCTCACTCCTATTTAAGGCGACACGGGATAACTCGCTCTGGGCTTTCACATGGCTTATTTCATTAGTGCTATAATTGCAATATTAACAAAGAGTTATAATATTCCACGTTGACTTACCTGCATTTTGGCAACTGAACATAAACTGATAACAGGTAGCCGATTTGCGCTGGCGACGGCGCCCCTATACCATACGCTACTGCAACTGGAGCCCCTGTGAGCAAAGATACACCTACCCCTCTGCCTGGCAATACCCGCCCTGCCGCATCTGTCCCGCTTAGCTATCGGGATGCCGGGGTAAATATTGATGCCGGCAATAGTCTCGTCGAGAAAATCAAGCCCATTGCGGCCCGTACCGCACGCCCAGGGGTGCTGGCCGGGCTGGGTGGCTTCGGGGCCTTGTTTGAGATCCCGGTGGGGCGTTACCGGCAGCCGGTGCTGGTGTCGGGTACCGACGGGGTCGGCACCAAGCTAAAACTGGCGATCGATTTCGGCCAGCATGACACGATCGGCATCGACCTGGTCGCCATGTGCGTGAATGATATTATTGTGCAGGGCGCCGAGCCGCTGTTCTTCCTGGATTACTACGCCACGGGCCGCCTTGATGTGGAGGTCGCCGCCGCCGTCATCCACGGCATCGGACAAGGCTGCGAATTGGCCGGGGCCGCGCTGGTGGGTGGCGAGACCGCTGAGATGCCGGGGATGTACAAGGACGAGGATTACGATCTGGCGGGCTTTTGCGTGGGCGTGGTGGAGAAAGATCGTATTATCGACGGCAGCCAAGTCGCTGTCGGCGATGTCCTCATTGGGCTGGCCTCCTCCGGCCCCCACTCCAACGGCTATTCGCTGATCCGCAAGGTCATCGAGGTCACGGGCGCCAGTCTCCACGACGATTTTCACGGCCAAAGTTTAGGCGCCACCCTGCTGACCCCCACGCGCATTTACGTGCGCCCCTTACTCACGCTTCTTGAGCAAGTACGAGTACACGCGCTGGCCCACATCACCGGCGGCGGACTCTTGGAAAATATCCCGCGCGTGTTGCCCGATCATACGTGTGCGGTTATTAATGGCAGCGCCTGGCCGCGCCCGCCCATCTTTGCCTGGTTGCAGCAGCAGGGCAAAGTGGCCGATCAAGAGATGTACCGCACCTTTAATTGCGGTATCGGCATGGTGATTTGTGTGGCGCCAAGCGACGCTGAAAAGACCCTGGCGTTGTTGCAGCAGCTTGGCGAGCAGGCGTGGCGCATTGGCCATATCGAGCAACTGCAGGGCGAGGCCGGCCGCGTTATCATTCAGCAGCAGACATGAGCAGCACCGGCCGGCTGCCCGTCGTGA
>DATECT010000077.1:0-8869 GCA_035286765.1 Gammaproteobacteria bacterium | reverse complement strand
GCGCGCCTGAACATACCCGCGATCTTTGTCTACGGCGGCACCATCAAACCCGGCCATCACAATGGCCGCGACCTCACCATCGTCAGCGCCTTCGAGGCGGTGGGCCAATTCAGCGCGCACAAAATCGACGAACAGGAGTTGCTGGAAGTAGAGCGCAAGGCCTGCCCCGGCGCGGGTTCGTGCGGCGGCATGTACACGGCTAATACCATGTCGTCCGCCTTCGAGGCGATGGGCATGAGCCTGATGTATTCCTCCACCATGGCGGCGGAAGACGCCGAAAAGGCCGACAGCGCAGCCAAGTCCGCTGAAGTACTGGTGCAGGCCATTAAACAACAAATCCTGCCGCGCCAAATTCTCACGCGCAAGGCCTTTGAAAATGCCATCGCGGTCAACATGGCGGTGGGTGGTTCCACCAATGCCGTGCTGCACTTGCTGGCCATTGCGCACAGCGCGGACGTTGCATTAACCATTGATGATTTCGAGACGATACGTGCGCGCGTGCCGGTGTTGTGCGATCTGAAGCCGTCCGGTCGCTATGTCGCCACCGATTTGCATCACGCCGGCGGTATTCCGCAGGTGATGAAAATGCTGCTTGCGCACGGCCTATTGCACGGCGATGCATTGACTATTACCGGGCAGACCGTGGAACAGGTGCTTAAAGATGTGCCGAGCGAGCCGCGTGCCGATCAGGATGTGATACGTCCCTGGAATAATCCCATGTATGCGCAGGGACACTTGGCCATTTTGAGGGGCAATCTTGCGCAGGAAGGCGCGGTGGCAAAAATCACCGGCGTTAAAATCCCGGTGATGACCGGGCCGGCGCGCGTGTTCGAATCGGAGGAGACTTGCATGCAGGCCATACTTGAGCACAAGATTCAGCCCGGCGATATTATCGTGATCCGCTACGAAGGGCCCAAGGGCGGGCCCGGCATGCGCGAGATGCTCTCGCCTACCTCCGCCATTATCGGCGAAGGCCTGGGTGATTGCGTGGGCCTGATCACCGATGGCCGCTTCTCCGGCGGCACCTATGGCATGGTGGTGGGCCACGTCGCACCCGAGGCCGCGGTCGGCGGCAACATCGCGCTGGTACAGGAGGGCGACAGCATTACTATCGATGCCCCTGCACGGTTACTCCAGTTGAATATCGCCGATGACGAACTCGCGCGCCGCCGCCTGACCTGGCAGCCGCCCGCCCCGCGCTACACGCGCGGCGTATTGGCCAAGTATGCCAAGCAAGTGTCCAGTAGCAGCATCGGAGCGGTGACAGACTAGTTCGAAAAGACGTTGTTGAACAGGAGGCGTGCGGATGAGCGATAAGGTCATTAAATCCGATCAGGAATGGAAAGCGCAGCTAACCCCGCAACAATATGAGGTGTGCCGCAAAAAAGGCACTGAGCGTGCCTTTAGCGGCGCATACCACGCCAGCAAGGAAAAGGGCGTTTATAAGTGCGTATGCTGCGGTAACGAATTGTTCAGCTCGGAGACCAAGTTCGACTCCGGCACCGGCTGGCCGAGTTTCTGGGCGCCGATTAGTCCCGAGAACATAGCGACCGAGGCCGATAACAAACTGTTCATGCGCCGCACCGAGGTGTTGTGCGATAGGTGTGATGCCCACCTCGGCCATGTATTTAATGATGGTCCGGCACCGACCCACTTGCGCTACTGCATCAATTCCGTGTGTCTAACCATGGATAAGCAAGACTAAGAGTCTCTCTCTGGATACCCCCCTTTGAAAAAGGGGGGCAGGGGGGATTTGTGCCTTTAAACGCGTATAATGCAGGCCACCTTTTTTGATGGGATTTTTCAGGAGAAAAATCTTGGCTAATAACAACGATAATGCCTTCGTAAACTGGTTTCGCAATTCATCGCCTTATATCAATGCCCACCGCGGGCGCACCTTCGTGGTGGTATTCGGCGGGGAGGCCGTTAGCGATGCCGGTTTCCCCAACCTGGTCCACGATATCGCCCTGCTCAATACCTTGGGTGTGCGTCTGGTGCTGGTGCATGGCGCGCGCCCGCAAATCGAACAGCGCTTGCAGGAGCGTGGTGCGGAAATGCACTACGTCAGCGGTTTGCGCGTCACCGATGATGCGGCGCTGGCCTGTGTCAAAGAGGCGGCGGGCACGGTGCGGGTCGAGATCGAGGCGCTATTCTCCATGGGGCTGGCCAATTCGCCGATGGCGGGTGCGCGCATCCGTGTCGCCTCCGGCAATTTTGTGACCGCGCGCCCGCTCGGCGTGCGCGATGGCGTGGATTACCGGCACACCGGCGAGGTACGGCGGGTCGATATCCAGGCCATCCAGAAAAATTTGGAGGAGGGCGCCATCGTGGTGCTGTCGCCGATCGGCTACTCGCCGACCGGGGAGGTATTCAATCTCAGCGCGGAAGACGTGGCGACCTCGGTGGCCATTGAGTTGCATGCCGACAAATTGCTCTACTTAATGGAAGCGCCCGGCCTGATGGATGCGCGCAAGCAGTTGATACAGCAATTGACGCTGCTTGAAGCCGAGCAGGTGCTGGATGCCAAGCGGAAAATTCCCGGCGAGATTAAGCGGCACCTTGCTAGTGCGATACGCGCCTGTAAGCACGGGGTGCGCCGCGCGCATCTGATCAGCCGCCATATCGAGGGCGCGCTATTGCTGGAGCTGTTCACCCGCGACGGCGCGGGCACGCTCATCACTGCGAAGACCTACGACGATACCCGTCAGGCCACCATCGAGGACGTGGGCGGCATTCTCGAACTCATCCAGCCTTTGGAGGTGGAGGGCGTGATGGTGCGCCGTTCACGCGAGCGTTTGGAAATGGAGATCGATCACTTCGTGGTAATGGAACGCGACGGCATGGTAATCGCCTGCGCCGCACTTTATCCCTTTGCCGACGAGAAGGTGGCCGAGCTTGCTTGTTTTGCCGTGCATCCCGATTACCGCAATGCCGGACGCGGCGATGCGTTATTGGAGCTTATCGAGGATATCGCCAGACAAAAGGAAATCCGGCGCTTGTTTGTGCTGACCACACACACCGCCCACTGGTTTGTTGAGCGCGGGTTTGCCGAGGGCAAGATCAACCAATTGCCGTTGACACGTCAGGCCTTCTACAATTATCAGCGCAAGTCGAAGGTGTTTATAAAAACCGTGTAGGGTGGGCACAACAAACGTGCCCACCCTACCTTCTCGTTACAGCTTAGCGATTGGGTCCGCCGCTGGGACGGCACTGGTGATGCAATTGTATATTTCCACCGGCCAGCGTTCCCGAGGCCGTGTAGCCATTGCTCAGTGTTATTCTGAAGGTATCGGTGTTGCCGGGCTCGCCGTTGTCATCGACAATAACCGTATAACCCAGGGTAACGCCCGTTGTTTGGTTGGTGGCGAGGCCGGTAGCGCGGCGCTTGCCCGTATCGCCACCCACTTGCGTATAAGAGCTTATTGAAGTCGCCTTTACCCTCAGGCCGGTAGCATGGTCAATGAAGTTAATCTGCACAAATAATTCATTCTTGGCATTTCTGCCAAAGTTTACCGCAAAGGTGCCGTTACCGCCGGCGGCCGTATAGATGTATCCGCCCCCGGTTACCCTATCGCAAGGGCGGTTATTATTGTTGCCTGTTGCATACACCTCGTTGGCGGATAACATCAGCAGTCCGAAACACAGCATTGCGGTAATAGCGCCTGCTTTGATGCCGCTCGCTAAATTTTCCATGGGTTCCTTCCTCTCAGTGGTTAATCCATTAATCCAATGCCCGCTACAGCTTTTCTATTAAGCGAACGGCACTTAATAGAAAACCATTTTGTCGGTGGTGGATGAATGAGTCAGAGTCAGGCCGCGCTAATGACACCGGCTGGCTTATTATTGTGAATACCCTATCAATTTCATCCTCCTCCATGAGGGTTGTCGTAAGCTGGTAAGCTCCACGTGTTGTAGTTGGTGGTCTTGCCATAGCTATATCAGTTTTTCAGAAAGGCAATATGGCAGTGTTTAACGGCGCAATTGAATCCACTTGGCCACAGACGGCACGCCTTGCGAATCCAGCACAAACAGCATGTAGTAGCCCGGCGGCGCCACGTTGGCAGACGGCGGGGCAACGGCAGTAATGCCGCCTGTTGTCGGTGTGATGGCCAAGGGTACCAGGCGCTGGCTCATATCATTGCCGTGCGTGGTGGCACCAGGGGCGATCAGCACTGCTTTCGTCACACTGCTTGGCGTGCTGATGACAAAGCTTTGCTTCCAGGCAACAGTGGCAGGCGCAGCGGTGATAACCGGACGCGCGCCGCGAAATAAATACGGCGGCGAGAAAATTTCATTCATGGCGCCGCCATTGAGCGGGCCGTCATCGCCTGCCGAGATCACGCGCGCATCCGGCAAGAGGACGGCGGTAGAGTGGTAAGCGCGCGAGCGAACCTGCGAGGCCATGCGCGTCCAGATATTCGTGGCAGGGTTGTATAACACGGCTTCGTATTGCGGATTAGTATAATTCTGCACGCTATTATTGCCGCCGAGGGTCAGCAAGGTGCCGTCGGGCAGCAATACCGAATTATTATTACGCCTGGGTTGCGGTAACGGCGCGCGGAATTGCCAGCCCGCGGCCAGGTTGGCCGTGTCCAATGTCTCCGTGGTGGCAAACACGCCGGTTCTGGACGCGCCGCCAATCAGCATTACCTTGGTCGAGCCGCCCGGCGTCCCCGGCAACAGCACACCGCTGCCATAACCGTAACGCGGTTGTTTGAGGCGCGGCCCTAGCGCCCATGTCCACGTGCCCGGGGTAAGTAGCGCGGAATCAGTTACGCCCGGTCCGGCAAGCAGCATTTTTCCCGTCGGCAAAAGAAATTGATGAGGATACAGCCCATTGATCTTGCGGACACCGACCAGTGTAACGGTGCCGACGCCGTTGAGATCGGCGGAAGGCGTGAATACTTCTACATCCGTATCAATTGTTGTATCGCCATATTCAGTTAGCCCGCTGGTAATAACGGCGCGTCCATCGGCTAATAAGGTAACGGTGGGATACCAGCGGCCATGACGCATGTCCGGTTGGCGTATCCATTTTTCGCTGAACGGGTTAAAAATGTAGATCTGGTTAAGTCCCTTTACGAAGGTCGTTGTTGAGCCATATTGCAGATTGCCGCCGACGACCAGCACGCGGCCATCACCCAACAGAATTTGCCCGGCACACCATAGATTATTGGGCGGGTCTACGCGCCTGCCGGTGCCGTCGGCGGGATTCCAAATATAAGCGATGCCGCCGTTCACCGGCCTGGCGGGGCTATAGGTCCAAAATAACACCTTGCTGGTGGGCAGCAGCACGGTAGCGATGCCGTTAACCGGGATGGACGTGGGCGCGCTCCATTGGCCAACCTGGGCAGGCAACCCGGTAGCGGCGTTGGCGGGCACGGTAATTTGTATCAACAACCGGTTAAGTTGTGCCATGGCGCGGTTAAAGAACGCCTGCAGGGGCTGCCATGCCTGGGAGAGATAATTTGCCTGTGGCGCTTCGGAAGTTTCCGTGCAGCGCTCGGCGCGGGCGCGGGCATGCTCTGCCGCATGGTCGCTGCCGAAGGATTGCGTTTCCAGTGTTGTTAACTGAACCTCATCCCGGTGGGCAAGGCAATTATCACCCACAGTGATGTGTTGGTGATGCGCGTGCGCGGCGGTGGCGGAGATGGCCGCCGTGCCAATGCCGGGCAAGCCGATGAGTGCGGTAAATGCGATTGCGTAATAGAGCTTCCTCATGATCACTCCTTGACCTATTTTTGTAAGACGGATCCCTGTTACCCTGGAAAAAGCAGGTAGGTGCGAATTTATTCGCACAAACAGGGGCAGCCCAACGCATTGAAGCAACATCCTATTTTCTACCAACTGCTTTTTCTAGGGTTCACACACATCTTGCTTTAATATTCACGCTGAGGGCCGCGCCATGCTAAGCGTATGGTTGGGTGAAACTGAGCTACTTGTTACGCGGGTCATCCGCCGGATTGAGGTAGTTGATGCCCCAGGGACCGGTGCCGTGGATCTGAATGACGGTCTCTTCGTCGGTGGTATAGGCGAACATGGGCATTCCCGGCGGCATCATGGCGACGCCGCCGGCCGGATAAGTTTTGGCTTTGGCGGAATCAAACTGCTCTCCTATTCCCAAATGGAAAGTCCCGGACAGCACGGTGACACGCTCAAACACGGGATGGACGTGCGCCGGCACCTTGAAGTTGGGAGGCAGCATGATGCGCATAGTGAACGGCACGGCTTGTTTTATGTCGCCTTCCAAAACGGCAAGCTTGGCGCCAGGTCCGATGGATGGGGCATCGATCCACTTGATTTCGGATGGGGCAATGGAAATTTGGCCCTCCGTGGCAGGCTCTGTTGTCAACGCGGGCGCCATGACGGGAGCGCCCAGAGCGAGTGCTAGTGAGGCTGCAATGACTCTTGAATTATGCATGTTGCTCTCCTTGCAAGTAGCGTTACCGGGTTCACCAGAGAAATGCGTTAAGGCCGGTACGGACCCGTGCATGCGGGCCTAACATCAAATGGTACGCTTGGACTCCAACGCGCTTGCCGCGCCGCACCCGCATAGCGGCGTGTTCGGCAGCCCGCTGCCGCAGGCATTAAAACACCTCGGCAGGGTAAGGCACTAAGACAGGCGTCTGTGGCGGCAGCGGTGTTTTCACCCCGTCCGGCGCCAGAAACAGCATCCCTTCGGGGGAAATATAATGATATTCCCCGTCGTCCGGCGGAGCGGGATCGCCGGGTTGCGGTACCTTGGGAATGCCGGGGTGTGACTTAGGGATTTTATCTATTTTATCAGCGGGTTTATCAGCGGGAGTGGGGCGATTGGGATTTCCGTCCGTCACGGCAACGGCACTACTTAGTAGGGCAGATAAAAAGATGGATGTAATAGTGCGCTTGATCACGTCATCTCCTCCTTGAGAGCCGTTTACTCGCTAACTAACAATCATAATGTTAAGAGAAGTCTAGTAGATAGCCCGGCGCTAGTCCAGAGGCATGGCTAAAAAAGCCGCGAAATATTAATGTGCGTATAGCGGGCGGGCGCGGATTTTGCCGGATAGGCGAGCAGCGATGCATGCTCGCGTAAAGGGGACGGAAGGTTAAGCTTGTAGCACCCATGCCTGCACTGTCTGTTCAACTGTTCACAAACAAGCTAAGGCGATGTCATCGCCATCAACCGTGCCCCTGTGCACTTATTTAAACTCCGCTAACCGCAGCAGATGTTTTTATCCTGCGCGGTTTCAGATCGTTGGGTCGACGGCACGCAGCAGGCAGCCGTGCCAGGTTGCTCGGCGCGTTGTTTTAAGGGGATGCAGCAAGCCTCTTTAGCGCTTACGGTGTCCTCGCCGTAAACCGGCACGGTGCCGAGGCTATGGAATGTTTCCCACGCGATACCTTGCGGATCGGTGATCCAATACTTGTCGGATTGGGCATAGCAGCAGGCCGTGCCGGTTTGTTCGACCAGCCCGCCATCGGCGGCCTCCAACTGAGCGCGCATACTGCGCAGCTCGTCATCGCTGTCTACTTGGAAGCCGAGATGGTTTACGCCGGCCTGATGTCCGCGTGTGGAGATGGCGAAATTAACGCGCGGGTCATCCAACATCCACTTCGCGTAATCCTCTTTCGCCACGTTCGGGGCCGAGCCGAACAAGGATGAGTAAAAGCGGATGTTGTCCTGCAAATTTTCAACGGCGACGTGTACGTGCATGCGTTTCATGGGGTGCCTCCGGTCTTTGCTTCATTTATGGGGTCGCAAGCTGCGACACAGTTCTGGGGCGCCGCGCCGCAGCAGTTTTCGGTCAGGAAGCCGATCAGCCGGCTGATAGTGGAAAAATTGGCAGAATAAATAATAAAGCGACTCTCCTGCCGTGCGATAACCAACTCGGCATGATCCAACTCCTTTAAGTGAAAGGAGAGTGTGGAGGGCGGTATAGCCAAGCGCTCGCCTATCTTCCCTACCGGCAGCCCGGACGGGCCGTGTTCAACCAGCAGGCGGAAAATAGCTAGGCGCGTCTCTTGCGCGAGCGCCGCCAAGGCCTTAATCACGGTTTTATTTTCCACGGTTCTAGTATCATAGAAATATAGGAGGATTGTCAAGCTAAGAACTGTCTGCGAAAACGGGTGGGATCCGGGCGATTTGGTCGAGACCCCTCCGGGGGGTTCTCATCCGCCTCAACGACCAATCCTTACCAGAAGGGTAAACAATACCCCTCTGGTAATAATTGGCGGAGAGGCTGAGCGGCGAAGCCGCGAAGGCCAATACATGGATGTATTGGCTGGGGTTTAGCGGGAAACTAAAGCTACGCCATGGATGGCGGCATGAATGTTAAAAAATACAAAAACTGGTGGAGAGGGAGGCCGCTCCTCGGCAATTGCTCCTGCATTGCTCTACCTCCTGCATCCATGCAGTCGTGCGCATCCATGCGCACGCGGCATTAGTGCATCCATGCACGTCAGGATTACGAACCTCCGCTTCGAATCCAACCCAAGGACTTTTTATGAAAGGGGCTGAAAGTAGCCCCTTTCATAAAAAGTGGCGGAGAGGGAGGGATTCGAACCCCCGGTGGGTTGCCCCACAACGGTTTTCAAGACCGCCGCATTCGACCGCTCTGCCACCTCTCCAACTATTTAATCAAACGGCATCTATGCTATGCCGTTCATGGCGGGACTTCGGTTTTCAATTAAATCCCAGCCAGAACTTCCTGTCCTGTCGTTCATCCCCTTCGGCGATTCACCCTTGGCAAGACTCTGGTTCTAATTTAACTCCAAGTTCGGCTTCATCACTTAGCCGCTGTTTTGCCTTCTCCAAGGGTGCGAGAATACCTGAAAAACCGGGTTATTGGCTAGGGACGACCCTATGGATGGGCTATGGTATAATCAT
>DATECT010000076.1:0-12773 GCA_035286765.1 Gammaproteobacteria bacterium | reverse complement strand
CGCGGGCGTGGAGATGGTCATGCCCGGCGACAACGTCAAGATGACCGTGGCCCTGATCGCCCCGATCGCCATGGAAGAAGGCCTGCGCTTCGCCATCCGCGAGGGTGGCCGCACCGTGGGTGCCGGCGTGGTGTCGAAGGTGATTGAATAACGGCAGATACAAGATACAAGGGGAAAGATACAAGATTATCAAAATACAAGTAAAAAACGAAAAGGAGTTCGCTTGTATCTTGTATCTTTTCCCTGGTATCTGTTTTTAATAGGCCAGTAGCTCAATTGGCAGAGCGTCGGTCTCCAAAACCGAAGGTTGGGGGTTCGATTCCCTCCTGGCCTGCCAGTATGCTGGTAGGCAAACGGACTAACAAAATAAGCATGGCAGATAAGATCAAATTGGTATTGGCAGTAGTACTGCTAGGCTTGGGTATAGGCGCGTTTTATTATTACGCGCAATATTCGGCTCCGGTCAGGGTGTTAGGCCTATTGGTGTTAGTGGCGGTGGCCGTGGGTGTCGCCCTGCAAACCCAAGTAGGACGCCAAGCCTGGGCATTTGTATTGGAAGCACGCAATGAAATCCGTAAGGTCGTTTGGCCTACGCGCAAAGAGACCACTCAGACGACGCTCGTGGTAATGATCGTGGTGTTGCTGGTGGCCATTATCTTGTGGCTGTTGGATATGTTTCTTCTCTGGGCAGTGCAACTGTTGACCAACCAAGGGGCTTGACGCATGGCATTGCGGTGGTATGTGGTACACGCCTACTCAGGTTTCGAAAACCAGGTACGGGCCTCGCTCGCCGAACGCGTTGTGCGTAGCGGCATGCAAGACCAGTTCGGCCAGATTCTGGTGCCTACCGAAGAAGTGGTGGAGATGCGCGAGGGCCAAAAGCGCAAGAGCGATCGCAAATTCTTCCCCGGTTATGTGCTGGTGCAGATGGAAATGAACGATGCCACCTGGCATCTGGTGAAAGACGTGCCCAAGGTGATGGGTTTTATCGGCGGTACCAGCGATAAACCCGCTCCTATCACGGAGAAAGAGGCGAACGTCATCCTGCAACGGGTGACCGAGGGCGCCGACAAGCCGCGTCCCAAGATATTGTTCGAGCCGGGCGAGGTGGTGCGTGTGATCGACGGCCCGTTCAACGACTTCAACGGCGTGGTCGAAGAAGTGAATTACGAGAAGAGCCGCCTGCGCGTCGCCGTGCTGATCTTCGGGCGTTCCACGCCGGTCGAGCTGGAGTTTGGGCAGGTGGAAAAAGGGTGAGCCGCGTTTAGCGCCGAACGCCACGCCATGGATGGTGTGGCCGGGGTTTAGAGTATCGATAATGTCGCGCTAGGGATGGCGTCTTACCTCGATGAAAGTGATGTTGAACTGTCGCAAAAACGCATCAATACCGAATTTGTTTTAACCGGGGAGCCGCAAGGCGTTACCACCCACTTAGGAGTCTTAAATGGCAAAGAAAATCGAGGCCTACGTTAAGTTACAGGTCAAGGCCGGGCAGGCTAATCCGAGTCCTCCAGTAGGACCGGCGTTAGGTCAGCGCGGTGTTAACATCATGGAATTTTGTAAGGCATTCAACGCCCAGACCCAGAATCTGGAGCCGGGCATGCCGATCCCCGTGGTCATTACCGTCTACAGTGACCGCAGTTTTACCTTTATCACCAAGACGCCCCCCGCCTCTATTCTGTTGAAGAAGGCCGCCGGCATTACCAGCGGCAGCAAGACCCCGAACAGCGCCAAGGTCGGTAAGGTGAGCCGTGCTCAGCTTGAGGAGATTGCCAAGACCAAGATGCCTGATCTCACCGCTGCCGGTATGGATTCTGCGGTGCGCACCATTGCCGGCAGCGCGCGCAGTATGGGCATTGAGACGGAGGGGGTATAGGCCATGGCGAAACTACCAAAACGCATGAAGGCCGTCAGTGAAAAGCTGGTGCCGGGCAAGCAGTACGCTATAGATGAGGCGCTGCGGTTAATCAAGGAATGTGCGACGGCCAAGTTTGTCGAGTCGGTCGACGCCAGCATTAATCTGGGTGTCGATCCGAAAAAATCCGACCAAGTCGTACGTGGTTCCACCGTGCTGCCGCACGGCATTGGTAAATCGGTGCGCGTGGCTGTGTTCGCGCAGGGCGCCAATGCCGATGCCGCCAAGGCCGCCGGTGCCGACATCGTAGGCTTCGATGATTTGGCCGAGTCGGTGAAGGCCGGCAAGATGGATTTCGACGTGGTCATCGCTTCACCCGATGCCATGCGCGTCGTGGGCGGGCTCGGCCAGATTCTCGGCCCGCGCGGCTTAATGCCGAACCCGAAGGTGGGCACGGTAACCGCGGATGTGGCGGGGGCGGTCAAGAATGCCAAGGCCGGTCAGGTGCGCTACCGCACCGATAAGGCAGGCATTATTCACTGCACTATCGGCAAGGCCAGCTTTGAGGTAACCGCCATGCGCGAGAATCTGCAGGCGCTGCTCGCCGATCTGAACAAGGCCAAGCCGAGCACTGCCAAGGGCATTTTCTTAAAGAAAATTACCCTGTCCAGCACCATGGGGCCGGGGCTTAGTATCGATCAATCAAGTTTGGGCGAGCGGGTTTAACGCGAAGCATTGCTTCGCGCCCGTGAGCGCCTGGCCACGACTGCATGGATGGCCGCTACGGGCTCCTGCCCTCACGCGGCACTACTCCATCCCTGGAGGGCGCAGGAGGTAGAGCAACGCAGGGAGCAGTTGCCGAAGGATGGCCAGGCTGGATTGTGGCTACAAGGATGTATGCTTGAGATGAACTTTACAGCGTAGCACAACGCTACGTCGTCAAAGACCGCAGGCGCATATTTCAAAATATGCTTAATTTGAAGTTAGTTCTGCCTGCGCAGACGGTAGTACCTTACAGATGCCTGGTGAAGGTCGCCGTAGGTGAGACGCATGCAGTTGGCGTCTTTAAATGTTGACCAGAGATTAACCTCTGTAGGTTAGTTCAGGCAAGGTAGGAGGGACGAAATCGCGTGAGTTTAAATATTGAAGGTAAGAAAAACATTGTCGCCGAGGTTGCCGGTATCGCTGGTGACTCCAGCTCTGCCGTGGCTGCGGAATATCGCGGCTTGACCGTCGGCGAGATGACCCAGTTACGGGTGGAGGCGCGTAAGGCGGATGTCTATCTGCGCGTGGTCAGAAATACGTTGGCCAAGCGCGCTGTCGCAGACAGTCCGTTTTCATGCATGCAAGATGCCTTGATTGGCCCGCTGGTACTGGCATTTTCACGCCAGGAGCCGAGTGCCGCACCGCGCATCATGAGTAACTTTGCCAAAGATCATAAGAATTTGATCATCAAGGCAGGGGCCTTTAACGGCAAGCTGATGAAACCGGCTGAGCTGGAGACGCTGGCCAGGATGCCGACGCGTGATGTAGCCATCAGCATGCTTATGGCCGTCATGAAGGCGCCGGTTGGCAAGCTGGCTCGTACCTTGGCTGCGGTGCGTGATCAGAAGGCCGCTGCATAATCCCTTTCTATCATCCTGAGCCTTATAGGGCGGGATAATTAATTTATAGGAGTATCACCATGGCTGTCACCAAAGAAGATATCTTAGAAACCGTTGCTAATATGAGCGTTGTTGACATCGTCGATTTAATCTCGGCAATGGAAGAAAAATTCGGCGTATCCGCCGCTGTTGCCGTTGCCGCCGGCCCTGCCGCCGGCGCGGGTGCCGCTGCTGCCGAGGAACAAACCGAGTTCAATGTGGTAATGACCAGCTTCGGCGCCAATAAAGTCGGCGTCATCAAGGTCATCCGTACCATCACGGGCCTGGGTCTGAAAGAGGCAAAAGATTTAGTAGAAGGCGCCCCTTCCGTGGTCAAAGAAGGTGTGGCTAAGAAGGATGCCGAAGATATCAAGAAGCAACTGGAAGAGGCGGGTGCAGCGGTCGAGATTAAGTAAGCTTAATTGATCGTTAAACGATTATATTCAGATCCTTACTAGCGGCTGGTGGCGCAAGCCACCGGCCTTTTTGCGCTGGGCAGGATGCCCGAATGCCGTGGGCGCATGGATGCGCAGGAACGGCCGTTACACAGTATATAAGCGCCCGCCCGCCAGGATTGCAAAGCACGCGTCCCAGTAAGGCGCCGGATGGGTCGCTTATAGTTTTACAACGTTACTAGATTTAAAGCAATCATTTCTATTGTAGCCATTTTTGCATAGCTGAGGAATTAACATGGCCTACTCATTTACCGAAAAAAAGCGCATTCGCAAGGACTTTGGCAAGCGTCCCAGCATACTGGATGTACCTTATTTGCTGGACATCCAATTGGATTCCTACCGCAATTTCTTACAAGCGGAGACGGGGCCTGAAAAGAGGCTCAGTCAAGGTCTGCATGCTGCCTTTAAGTCGGTGTTTCCGATCACCAGCTATTCGGGAAATGCGGCCCTGGAATATGTGAGCTATCGGTTGGGCAACCCGGTGTTTGATGTTAAGGAATGCCAGTTGCGCGGCATGACCTACGCCGCACCGTTGCGTGTGAAGGTACGTCTGGTTATTTACGATAAGGACGCGCCTACCGAGGCCAAGGTTATCAAGGATATCCGTGAGCAAGAGGTCTACATGGGCGAAATGCCGCTCATGACCGAAACCGGTACCTTTGTTATCAATGGTACGGAGCGTGTGATCGTCTCCCAACTGCATCGTTCGCCGGGTGTGTTTTTTGATCACGATAAGGGCAAGACCCACTCCTCGGGCAAGCTGCTCTTCTCGGCACGCATTATTCCTTACCGCGGTTCCTGGCTCGATTTTGAATTCGACCCGAAGGATATGGTATTCGTGCGCATCGACCGCCGCCGCAAGTTGCCGGCCACGGTGCTGTTGCGCGCGCTGGACTATACCACCGAAGAGATACTGGCCACGTTCTTTGAGGCCAACACTTTTAAGCTGGGCAAAGATGGTATCAAGCTGGAGCTGGTGCCTAGCCGCTTGCGCGGCGAAACCGCTACGTTTGATTTTACCGATGCCAAGGGCAAGGTGATCGTAGAGGCAGGCCGCCGTATTACCGCACGGCACATACGCGAGATTGAGAAGATCGGTCTCAAGACCTTGGACGTGCCGCATGAATACCTCATCGGCAAGGTGTTGGCACACGATGTAGTGGATGCGGGCACGGGCGAAATCGTGGCCGCTGCCAATGATGAGATCACCGGCGAGCTGCTGGCAAAATTGATCAAGGCCGGTATCGCGGAGATCCGTACGCTTTACACCAACGATCTGGATCGTGGTCCCTATATGTCCGATACCTTGCGCATCGATAATTCGCGCAATGCCTTGGAGGCCCAAGTCGAGATTTACCGCATGATGCGGCCCGGCGAGCCGCCCAGCAAGGATGCGGCGCAGAGCTTGTTTACCAACCTGTTTTTCAGCAGTGAGCGCTATGACCTCTCGCCGGTGGGGCGCATGAAGTTTAACCGCCGCGTGAGCCGCAAGGAAACCAGCGGCTCCGATGTATTGTCTAAAGACGATATCATTGATGTATTGAAGGTGTTGATTGACATCAAAAATGGCAATGGCACCGTGGACGATATCGACCATTTGGGTAACCGGCGTATCCGCTGCGTGGGCGAAATGGTCGAGAATCAGTTCCGCATCGGCTTAGTGCGCGTGGAGCGTGCGGTTAAAGAGCGCCTGAGTCTGGCCGAGTCCGAGGGCTTGATGCCGCACGAGCTGATCAATGCCAAGCCGGTCGCTGCCGCTGTGAAGGAGTTCTTCGGCTCCAGCCAGTTGTCGCAGTTCATGGATCAAAATAATCCGCTTTCAGAAGTCACGCATAAGCGCCGTGTTTCCGCCTTAGGGCCGGGCGGCCTGACGCGCGAACGTGCGGGCTTCGAGGTGCGCGACGTGCATCCCACCCACTATGGCCGCGTCTGTCCGATTGAAACGCCGGAAGGCCCGAATATCGGCCTGATCAATTCCTTGGCCGTCTATGCGCGCACCAATGAATACGGTTTCCTGGAAACACCCTACCGCAAGGTGGGCGACGGTAAGGTCGGCAATCAAATCGATTACCTGTCCGCTATCGAGGAGGGCCAATACGTTATCGCCCAGGCCAACGCCACGCTGGACGTGAAGGGCAAGCTGACCGACGAACTGGTGTCGTGCCGCCACCAAAATGAATTTACCTTATCGACGCCGGACAAGGTCGAGTATATGGACGTGTCGCCGAAACAGATCGTGTCGGTGGCCGCCTCGCTGATTCCGTTCCTGGAGCACGATGACGCCAACCGTGCCTTGATGGGCTCCAATATGCAACGCCAAGCCGTGCCGACCCTGCGCACCGAGAAGCCCTTGGTGGGCACAGGCATGGAGTGGAAGGTGGCGATTGATTCCGGCGTGACCGTGGTAGCGCGGCGCGGCGGCGTGGTCGATTCCGTGGACGCGGGCCGCATCGTGGTGCGTGTCAATGACGAAGAGACCGACGCCGGCGAGCAGGGCGTGGATATTTACAACCTGACCAAATATACCCGCTCCAATCAGAACACCTGCATTAATCAGCGTCCGCTGGTCAACATCGGCGATCACATCGCGCGCGGCGATGTGCTGGCCGACGGTCCCTCCACCGACATGGGCGAGTTGGCGCTCGGGCAGAATGTGCTGATCGCCTTCATGCCGTGGAACGGCTACAACTTCGAGGATTCCATTCTGATCTCCGAACGCGTGGTCGAGGAAGAGCGCTTCACCACCATCCATATCGAAGAGTTGAGCTGCGTATCGCGCGACACCAAGCTCGGGCCGGAAGAAATCACCCGCGATATTCCCTACGTGGGCGAGAGCGCGCTGGCCAAGCTGGACGAATCCGGCGTGGTTTACATCGGCGCCGAGGTGAAGCCGGGCGATATCCTGGTCGGCAAGGTCACGCCCAAGAGCGAGACCCAACTAACGCCGGAAGAGAAATTGCTGCGCGCCATCTTTGGCGAGAAGGCATCCGACGTGAAGGATACTTCGCTACGGGTGCCGTCGGGCATGATCGGCACGGTGATCGATGTGCAGGTGTTCACGCGCGATGGCGTTGAAAAAGATGCGCGTGCCCGTGCCATTGAAGAGTCGGAGCTGGCCAAGGTCAAGAAAGACCTTAACGACCAGTACCGCATTATGGAAAACGACACCTACCAGCGTCTGGAAAAGATGCTGATCGGCAAGGTTGCGGAGGGCGGGCCCAAGGGGCTAAAGAGCGGCACCAAGCTTGCCAAGGCCTATCTCGCCGAGGTGGCGCGTGAAAAATGGTTCGAGATTCGCTTGAAAAATGAAGAGGCGAATCAACAGCTGGAGCGTACCAGTGAGCAGCTCAAGCAGCAGCGCATCGATTTCGATGCCAAGTTCGAGGAAAAACGCTCCAAGCTGAGCTCGGGCGATGATCTCGGCCCGGGTGTATTGAAGATGGTCAAGGTCTATCTGGCGGTGCGTCGCCGTGTTCAACCGGGCGACAAGATGGCCGGTCGCCACGGTAACAAGGGCGTGGTGTCGATGATCGTGCCTGTGGAGGATATGCCCTACATGGAAGACGGCACGCCGATCGATGTAGTGCTGAATCCGCTGGGCGTGCCTTCGCGTATGAACGTCGGCCAGGTACTGGAGATCCATCTCGGCTGGGCGACGAAGGGTTTGGGACAGAAGATTGGCCGCATGCTCGACCAGCAGCAGCAAGTGCAGGTTGCCGAGATGCGCAAGTTCTTGGAAAAGATCTACAACACCAGCGGTAAGAAGGAAGACCTCAAGTCGTTAACCGACGATGAGGTGATCACGCTCGCCACCAATTTGCGCGACGGCGTGCCGATGGCGACGCCGGTATTCGACGGCGTGACCGAGCCCGAGATCAAGCAGATGCTGGCACTGGCCGATCTGCCAAAGAGCGGACAAACCACGCTCTATGACGGACGCACCGGCGAGTCTTTCGACCGCCCGGTGGCGGTAGGCTATATGTATATGCTGAAGCTCAACCACTTGGTCGACGACAAGATGCACGCCCGTTCTACTGGGCCGTATAGCTTGGTCACGCAACAGCCGCTGGGCGGCAAGGCGCAGTTCGGCGGTCAACGCTTCGGTGAAATGGAGGTGTGGGCGCTGGAGGCCTATGGCGCGGCGTACACCCTGCAGGAAATGCTCACCGTGAAGTCCGACGACGTGGCGGGGCGCACCAAGATGTATAAAAACATCGTGGACGGCGACCATCGCATGGAGCCCAGTATGCCGGAGTCCTTTAATGTGCTGATAAAGGAAATTCGCTCCTTGGGTATCGACATCGAGCTGGAGCAAAACTAGGTAGGGGCGAATTCATTCGCCCAGATGGCCGAATAAATCGCAGGCCGAATGAATTCGGCCCTACGTATACCGCAGCAGGAGGTAGACAGTGAAAGATTTAATGAATTTATTGAAGCAGCAAGAGCAGGTTGAGGAATTCGACGCAATCCGCATCGGCTTGGCTTCACCGGATAAGATCCGTTCTTGGTCGTTTGGCGAGGTCAAGAAACCCGAAACCATTAACTACCGTACCTTCAAACCGGAGCGCGATGGCTTATTCTGCGCCAAAATCTTTGGCCCGATCAAAGATTACGAGTGCCTGTGCGGTAAATACAAGCGCCTCAAGCACCGCGGCGTGATCTGCGAAAAATGCGGCGTGGAAGTCACGCTGGCCAAGGTGCGCCGCGAGCGCATGGGCCATATCGAACTGGCCAGCCCGGTGGCACACATCTGGTTCCTGAAATCCTTGCCTTCGCGCATCGGTTTGCTGCTCGATATGACACTGCGTGACATCGAGCGCGTGCTGTATTTTGAGGCCTTCGTGGTGGTTGATCCGGGCATGACGCGCCTGGAGCGCGGGCAATTACTGTCCGATGAGGCTTACTTGGAGGCCATTGAGGAAAATGGTGACGAATTCGACGCGCGCATGGGTGCCGAGGCCGTGTATGAATTATTGAAGGGCCTAGAACTCAAATCCGAGGTCGCCAAGGTGCGCGAGGAATTGAGTACCGCAGGCTCCGAGACCAAGATTAAAAAACTCTCCAAGCGTCTCAAGCTGCTGGAGTCGTTCCTGGAGTCGGGCAATCGTCCGGAGTGGATCGTGTTGAAGGTGCTGCCGGTACTGCCGCCCGAGTTGCGTCCTTTGGTGCCGCTCGACGGTGGGCGTTTTGCCACCTCCGATTTGAACGATCTCTACCGCCGTGTGATTAATCGTAATAACCGTTTAAAGCGGCTGCTCGATTTGAATGCGCCGGATATTATCGTGCGCAACGAAAAGCGCATGCTACAAGAGGCCGTGGATGCGCTGCTGGATAATGGCCGTCGCGGCAAGGCAATCACCGGCTCCAACAAGCGCGCACTGAAATCGCTGGCCGATATGATCAAGGGCAAGCAGGGGCGGTTCCGTCAAAACTTGCTGGGCAAGCGCGTGGATTACTCGGGCCGTTCCGTAATCGTGGTCGGTCCGACCTTGCGCCTGCACCAGTGCGGTCTGCCTAAGAAGATGGCACTGGAACTCTTTAAGCCGTTCATCTTCAGTAAGCTGGAGCGCCGTGGTCTCGCCACCAACATCAAGGCCGCCAAGAAATTGGTCGAGCGCGAAGGGCCGGAGGTGTGGGATATCCTGGAAGAAGTGATCCGCGAACACCCGGTGATGATGAACCGTGCGCCGACCTTGCACCGCCTGGGCATTCAGGCCTTCGAGCCGGTGCTGATCGAGGGCAAGGCCATTCAATTGCACCCGCTGGTGTGTACCGCCTTTAACGCCGACTTCGACGGCGACCAGATGGCCGTGCACGTGCCGCTGTCGCTGGAGGCTCAGCTTGAGGCGCGCACGCTGATGATGTCCACCAACAACATCCTGTCGCCCGCCAACGGCGAGCCGATCATCGTGCCGTCGCAGGACGTGGTGTTGGGCCTGTACTTCATGACCCGCGAGCGCATCAATGCCAAGGGCGAGGGTATGATATTCGCCGATGTCGCCGAGGTGCACCGTGCCTATGAAAACCGCGCCGTCGAACTGCACGCCAAGATCAAGGTGCGCGTGCGCGAGACCCAAATCGCCGACGACGGCGAGCAACAGCACACCTTCCGCTTGGTCTCCACCACGGCAGGCCGCGCCCTGTTATCCGAATTGCTGCCTGCCGGCATGCCGTTCGAGGCCGTCAATCAGAACATGACCAAGAAGGCCATTTCCCGCCTGATCAACGTCTGCTATCGCACCGTTGGATTGAAAGAGACCGTGGTACTGGCCGACCAGCTCATGTACACCGGCTTTGCCTACGCCACCCGTTCCGGCGTCTCGATCGGCGTGGATGACATGGTCGTGCCCGATGACAAGCAACGCATCATCGATGCTGCGGAGGAAGAGGTCAAGGAGATCGAAAATCAATATTCCTCCGGCTTGGTCACCAACGGCGAGCGCTACAACAAGGTGGTCGATATCTGGTCGCACACCAATGACCAGGTGGCCAAGGCCATGATGGATAAGCTCGGCACCGATACCGTTGAAGATGCCAAGGGCAACAAGGTCAAGCAGGCGTCGTTTAATTCCATTTATATGATGGCCGACTCCGGCGCGCGCGGTAGTGCCGCACAGATCCGCCAGTTGGCCGGTATGCGCGGCCTGATGGCGAAGCCGGACGGCTCCATCATCGAGACGCCGATCACCGCCAACTTCCGCGAAGGCCTGGACGTGTTGCAGTACTTCATCTCCACGCACGGCGCCCGCAAGGGTTTGGCCGATACCGCGCTCAAGACCGCCAACTCCGGTTACTTGACGCGCCGTCTGGTCGACGTGGCGCAGGATCTGGTGGTCACTGAGAAAGACTGCGGTACCACTCAGGGCTTGATGATGATGCCCTTGATCGAGGGCGGCGATGTGGTCGAGGCGTTGCGCGAGCGCGTGCTGGGCCGTGTAGTGGCCGAAGACGTGCTGGTGCCCGGCACCAACAAAGTGGCCGTCCCGGCCGGCACGCTGCTGGACGAGCGTTGGGTCGATACCCTGGAAGAGATCAGCATCGATCAGGTTAAGGTGCGCTCCCCGATCACCTGCGAGACCCAATACGGTATTTGCTACTCCTGCTATGGCCGTGACCTGGGCCGTGGGCACGGCGTCAATACCGGCGAGGCGGTCGGTGTTATCGCCGCGCAGTCCATCGGTGAACCGGGCACCCAGCTCACCATGCGCACCTTCCACATCGGCGGCGCGGCCTCGCGTGCGGCGGCGATCAATAATGTGCAAATCAAATCCAAGGGCCACGTCAAACTGCACAACATCAAACTGGTGCAGCACCAGAGCGGCCACTACGTTGCGGTATCGCGCTCCGGCGAATTAACCTTGGTCGATGAATTCGGCCGCGAGCGCGAGCGCTACCGTATCCCTTACGGCGCAGTGCTCACCGTCAGCGAGGGCAATGAAGTCACGCCCGGCCAGACCGTCGCCAACTGGGATCCGCATACCCATCCGGTGGTGACCGAGGTGGCCGGACGACTCAAGTTCAACGACTTCGTCGAGGGCGTCACGGTGCATCGTCAGGCCGACGAGGTTACCGGCCTGACCAGCATGGTGGTCACCGATCCCAAGCAGCGCGGCGGCAGTGCTAAAGACCTGCGTCCCATGGTCAAGCTGGTCGACGACAAGGGCAAGGATCTATGCATCGCCGGCACGGATATCCCCGCCCATTACTATTTACCGTCGGGGGCCATCGTCAGCGTGGAAGACGGCGCACGCGTGGGGGTGGGTGACGTTATCGCCCGTATCCCGCAAGAGTCGTCCAAGACCCGCGACATCACCGGCGGTCTGCCGCGCGTGGCCGATCTATTCGAGGCGCGCAAGCCCAAAGAGCCTGCGATCCTGGCGGAAATGTCCGGTACGATCAGTTTTGGCAAGGACACCAAGGGCAAGCAGCGCCTGATTATCACCGGCGCCAATAGCGAGCAACACGAAGAGCTTATCCCCAAGTGGCGCCACGTCACGGTGTTCGAGGGCGAGCATGTGGAGCGCGGTGAGACCATCGCCGACGGCCCGCCGGCCCCGCATGACATCCTGCGCCTGCTCGGTGTGCCAGCCCTGGCCAATTACATCGTCAACGAGGTGCAAGATGTCTACCGCCTGCAGGGTGTGAAGATCAATGACAAGCACATCGAAGTCATCGTGCGCCAGATGCTGCGCAAGGTGGAGATCATGAGCGCGGGAGACACCAAGTTCCTCAAGGGCGAACAGGTCGACCGGGCGCGTGTGCTGGAGGAAAATCAGCGGGTGCTGGCGGAAGGCAAGCAGCCTGCCATCGTCGAGCCTATCCTGTTGGGCATCACCAAGGCCTCTTTGGCCACCCAGTCCTTCATCTCCGCAGCCTCCTTCCAGGAGACCACGCGCGTGCTGACCGAGGCCTCTATCAGCGGTAAGTGGGACGAGTTGCGCGGCCTGAAGGAAAACGTGATCGTCGGACGTCTCATTCCGGCGGGCACGGGCCTGGCCTACCATGCCGAGCGGCACCGCCGGCGTGATGTAACGGCGCGCAACCAGACGCCGTCCGATGTGATAAGCAAGGAGATAACGGCGAGTTCAGTGGATGCCCTGAATGATGCATTAAACGTATCGCAGGCTTAAAAAGGCAGTGGCGAGTAGCTAGGGGATAGTGGCGAGGGATTAGGAGTTAGGGATTACGGACTATATGCAGGGCGGGTGCAAGCCAACATCTTCTGGTTTTCGTCTTTCCTGGCAACTAGCCACTAGCTACTCGCCACTGCTGTTTACCTTGACAGCCTGGGTCGATTCCCCTTAAAATTCCGCTTCTTTG
>DATECT010000075.1:0-9028 GCA_035286765.1 Gammaproteobacteria bacterium | reverse complement strand
TAATAAACGGCACGATTTAACCTTATAATGCCGGTATTTCGCCATCCCCCACAATTTTAGTAGACACAGCCCCTAAATGTTAAATGACGAGCACTGGATGCGCCAGGCATTAGCCCTTGCCGAGCGCGCGCGCGACGAGGGCGAGGTGCCGGTGGGTGCGGTGCTGGTGCTGAACGACGAAATCATCGGCGCGGGCTGGAACCGGCCCATCGCCGCGCACGATCCCACCGCACATGCCGAGATTGTGGCCTTACGCGCCGGGGCGGCACGGCTTAATAATTACCGTCTATGCGATACCACGCTGTATGTCACCTTGGAACCTTGCGTGATGTGCGCGGGTGCCATGGTACATGCACGCGTAGCGCGCTTAGCGTTCGGTGCAACAGACCCCAAAGCAGGTGCAGTGGGTAGCGTGTTTGATATCCTGGCTGCGCCTGCGCTTAATCATCGAGTGAGTTACCAGGGTGGCGTGCTGGCGCAGGAGTGCGGGGAGCTATTGACTAGCTTCTTCAGGGCCAGGCGATAGTAGAACTTGATCGTTACCCCTAAAGAATCTAGGGGATGGTAAGGGGGGCGGGCTGCTTTGCCCGGGATTTAGGCCTTTTCGATTTTCTATATTGCCAAGGCGGTATCGGATTGGCATCCACCCATAAACCCACCTTGGCCTCGCGCGCCTCGCGTTCAATCCGGTATAGATTGGGGTCTTTGGCATACTGCGGATAGACCCAGGCCATGCCCCTGCGCACCTGCTCGGCGTTCACATCCAGGTTATCCACATAGATCTTGCCAACCGTGCGCCCATAGCGGTCGATGTCCTGCTCAACGACGCGCGCCTGTTTAGCAAAGGCCAGCTCCGACAGCGATTGCTTGGCGCGCTCCCCGAAGGCTTGGGTCTTTTCGGGGGCATCGATCTCGGCCAGCCGCACCTTCATCTCTTTGCCGTCGATTAACACCTTGAGCGTGTCGCCATCGCTAATGCCCACCACCTGCCCTTGAGGAGGATTGGTACAGGCAAGGGTAGAGAGGGTCAGGGCGATGACCAGGAGCAAGCTTGGCCTTAGTAATGGGGGTCTTTGATTCATGCCGTTCAACTTCACTAGTTTAGCTGTAAGCCCCATGATCGCACTTTGGGAGGCCTAATCGTATCAGGCTAGCAAAAAATGTGGGATGTAATCGGGGCGAGAGGGTGAGCCTGTAAAGGCGAACGCCCGACGTTGGGAACGTCGGGCTGGGAATCCGATCGCCCAACATGGATGTTGGTCGGGGCGAGAGGATTTGAACCTCCGACCACCTGAACCCCATTCAGGTGCGCTACCAGGCTGCGCTACGCCCCGCTATAAATCAAACAATGGAAGATCACCCGATGCTGCTGAGCTATCCTCCGGGTGACAAGGGGAAATGAAGGCTATGTTTAAATGGTATTTTGATAAGCTAAAGCCCATTCAAGCACGGCGCAAATGATACCCTAACACAGGGCGGATATAAATCGGAATTTGTTGTAGGTACGCTAAGTTAAGTGGGGTCACAGGGCAAAGTAAGGCGTTAGCGCTTCAATAGATTGACGACCTCTTCCAATTCGGT
This sequence comes from Gammaproteobacteria bacterium, assembly GCA_035286765.1. GTDB lineage: Bacteria > Pseudomonadota > Gammaproteobacteria > SURF-13 > SURF-13 > DATECT01. The sequence goes on along the minus strand of DATECT010000075.1, from coordinate 7,447 downwards.
GCGTAACTGGCGGATGATCTGCCGGCTCTGATTGCCGTCCTCTTTCGCTTCGTCGCCGGACATGCGTTGACGGGCCCCGCCAATGGTGAAGCCGTGTTCATACAGCAGGCTGCGTATCTGGCGGATCATGATCACGTCGTGGCGCTGGTAATAACGCCTATTGCCGCGCCGCTTGAGGGGCTTTAGCTGGGGAAACTCTTGTTCCCAGTAACGCAAGACGTGCGGTTTAACGCTGCACAGCTCGCTGACTTCGCCGATGGTGAAGTAGCGTTTGCCGGGGATGACCGGCAGTTCGTTATTGTTGTTGGCTTCCAGCATAGGCCTCTATCCGCGCTTTTAATTTTTGACCGGAGCGAAAGGTAACGACGCGCCGCGCAGTAATGGGTATTTCCTCACCGGTTTTAGGGTTACGGCCTGGGCGCATGCTTTTGTTGCGCAAGGCGAAATTCCCAAAACCGGAGAGTTTGACCTCATCGCCTCGTTCCAAGGCAATGCGAATCTCTTCAAAGAACATCTCGACGATTTCCTTGGCCTCACGCTTATTTAGGCCAAGCTCATCAAATAATTTGTCGACCATATCGGCCTTTGTTAGAGCCATATCATTTTCTCAAAGTAACACCAAGTTCGCTGTTTAGACTTTTTAATACTCGATCAATAATGGCATCTGCTTCCTGGTCCGTAAGAGTGCGCGAAGGCGCCTGTAAGGTCAAGCCCATTGCGAGACTTTTTTTCCCTAAATCAATGCCTTTCCCCTGATATATATCAAATAGCCGCAGGTTTTGGACAAATTCCGGGGCCGCTCCGGCGGCACAGGCGCATACCGCTTGGGCAGGGATGGCCGCATCCACCAAGAGGGAAAGATCGCGCTCAATTGCCGGGAATTTCGACAATTCACGGAAATTTGGCAATACGGCTTGTTCTAAAGACTTTAACTGCAATTCAAATAGATAGACGCGATCGTTGAGCCCGAGTTCACGTTGAATAGCCGGGTGCAAGGCCCCTAGCCAGCCTACCGGCTGTCCTTCCCGGTTGATAAGGGCGGCCTGACCGGGGTGCAGGGCAGGGTGGCGCTGGGCCGTGTAGTCAAAGGCCGCCGGCTTGCCGCCGAGGGCCGTTAAGGCCTCGATGTCCGCCTTGACGTCATAGAAATCGACGCTGCGCGCCGGCAGGCCCCATTGTTTAGGGTAGGCATCGCCCATCACCAAACCGGCAATGTATTTTTCTTGAATAATATCAGTATCTTGTTTTATAAAGTTAAGACCTGACTCGAAGATCCTAAGCCGGGTCTGCTGGCGGTTTTGATTGTAGATCAAGGTCTGTATTAAGCCGCACCACAGGGTGGTGCGCATCACCGCCATGTCACTGGAGATGGGGTTGGCCAGTGCAATGGGGGTGCGCAGCGGGTCGAGCAGTTGCTGGAGCTTGGGGGCAACAAAGCTATAGGTGACGATCTCCTGATAACCGCGATCGACTAACACTTGGCGCAGGGAGTTTAAGGCCAGCCTAGTCTCGCTCTGGGGACGCATGGACAGGGTGACCTGGGCTTGCGCCGTGGGCAGGCGATTATAGCCGTATACGCGCGCAATCTCCTCGATGAGATCGGCCTCAATGGCAATATCAAAACGGTAGCTGGGCGGGATGACCTGCCAGCCCGCGGGGTGTGCGGTGGGCTGTAGGCCCAGGCGCTGTAAGATATCCGCCGTCTGATCAGCGGGAATATCGATGCCTAAAAGTTGTTGCAGGCGCGCCTTGCGTAGCACGATGGGCGGGCGTGCGGGCAGATGGTGGGGCGAGACGACCTCGATTATAGGGCCGGGCTGGCCGCCCACGACCTCCAATAATAGCTGGGTGGCCCGCTCCATGGCCAGCCGCGGCAACTCGGGATCGACGCCGCGCTCGAAGCGGAACGAGGAATCGGTGTGCAAGCCATAACTGCGCGCACGCCCGGCAAGCAGCCGTGGGGCGAAGAAGGCGCTTTCCAGGAACAGATCATCGGTGCCGTCGCTGATGGCGGCATCCAGTCCGCCCATGATGCCGGCCAAGGCCAGGGCCTGGTGCTGATCGGCAATCACCAGCGTGCCGGGGGTCAGGTTAATGCGTTGGCCATCCAATAGGGTAATGGCCTCGCCGGGCGTGGCGTGCCTGACCTGAATGCCGCCGTGTAGTTTGGCCAGGTCAAAGGCGTGCATCGGCTGACCCAATTCCAGCAGTACATAATTGGTGATATCCACCACCGGGCTGATGCTGCGCACACCGCTGCGGCGCAGCCGTTCCTGCATCCACAAGTGGGTCTTAGCGGCGCGGTTAATGCCCTTGAGCACGCGTCCCAGATAACGCGGACAGTCGGCGGGGACCGTAACTTTAACCTCTATTTTACTTGATATTATCTCTTTAACATATTGAATTTGTTTGATATTTATTGGTATATTATTGAGTGCGCTAAGCTCACGTGCGATGCCTGCGACACTCAGGCAATCGCCCCGGTTGGGGGTAAGGCTCAGCTCGATGCTAACGTCGTCGAGCCGCAAATACTCATACACATCCTCGCCGATGCGCGTATCGGCGGGCAGTTCCAGCAGGCCGCTTGCGCCCTCGCTCAGCCCCAGTTCGGTCGCCGAGCAGAGCATGCCGTGCGACTCCACGCCGCGCAGCTTGGCCTGTTTAATGACCATGCCGTTAGGCAGTTCCGCGCCGACGATGGCCAGCGGCGCGCGCATGCCCACGCGCACATTAGACGCCCCGCAGACGATGGTCAGCGGCTGGGTATCGCCCACGTTGACTTGGCAGATTTGCAATTGGTCAGCATTGGGGTGCGGCGCAACACCGACGACCTCGCCCACCACTACCCCAGCCGAAGCGGGGGCCACCGGCTCGACGCCCTCGACCTCCAGGCCTGCCATGGTTAATTGCGCGGCGAGTTCAGTAGTCGATAGCGGCGGATTCACCCACTCGCGCAGCCATTGTTCGCTAATTTTCATTGTTTAATCATGCTCACGCAAAGGCGCGAAGACGCCAAAAAATAATTCAAAGCCAATGTAGGGCATAGAAAGCTTCGTCCTGAATGTATAAGCCCGGCTAATTTGTGGTTAGACAGATCCTTCGCTGTGCTCAGGATGACATTGGTATGCAACTTCATTTGGTTATAGGTTGTAGGCATTTTTGATTTTCTTTGCGTATTTGCGCCTTTGCGTGAGCGCCTTTCAGCGAAACTGCTGCAAGAAGCGCAAATCATTCTCAAATAACAGCCGCAAGTCGTTAATACCGTAGCGCAGCATGGCCAGGCGGTCGACGCCTACGCCAAAGGCAAAGCCGCTGTAGCGTTCGGGGTCGATGCCGACATTGGTTAATACCTGCGGGTGGACCATGCCGCAACCCGCCACTTCCAGCCAGCCGCTCTGGCTGCATACTCGGCACCCTGCGCCATTGCACATCACACATTGGATATCGACCTCGGCGGAGGGCTCGGTGAAGGGGAAATACGAGGGGCGGAAGCGCAGTTCTAATTGTTTTTTCTCGAAAAACACCGCCATGAAGTCGTGCATGAGACCCTTGAGATCGGCGAAGCTGATTTGTTCATCCACCACCAAACCTTCCACTTGATGAAACATCGGGGTATGGGTGAGGTCGGAATCGCAGCGATACACGCGGCCCGGCGCGATCAGGCGCAGCGGGGGAGGGCTATTTTTCATGGCGCGGATCTGCACCGGCGAGGTGTGGGTGCGCAACAAGGCCTGCCCCGAGCCGAAGCGCAGGGTCTGCGCAGAGAAGTAAAAGGTATCGTGCATGGCGCGCGCGGGGTGGTGCGCGGGGATATTGAGGGCCTCGAAGTTGTGGTAGTCGTCTTCGATCTCGGGGCCTTCGGCGACGCCGAAGCCGAGCGTGGCGAACAAGCGCTCAATACGCTCCAAGGTACGGGTAACCGGGTGCAGTCCGCCGCCGGACTGGCCGCGCCCCGGCAGGGTGACATCCAGCGCCTCGCTGTTGAGTTGGGCATCCAGCTCAGCCTGCTCCAGCACCGTGCGCCGCGCCGTGAGCAAGGCTTGCACCGCTTCCTTGGCCTGGTTCACGGCCTGCCCGGCCTGCGGACGCTGCTCCGGTGCCAAGTTACCCAGTGATTTCAGGTATTCGGTCAGCACGCCTTTTTTGCCCAAGTAGTGCACGCGCAACTGATCCAGGGCGGTTAAGTCCCGGGTCTCGGCGATGGCCTGCCGGGCTTGTTGGGTAATGGCGGTGAGTTCTTGCATCAGTTTTGTTATTCCCTAAGGAGGCCCTGATTTTACTTTTTTGTCCTTCCTGGGTAAGCGGGAAAGACGCCCCTATCACATTAGAGGTTCCTTAAATAGAAAGGGGAAGGCTTTTGGCCTTCCCCTCTGAGACTACCTGTTGCTTAATCTCTAGTGTTACGAGTGGCTGGCCTTGGCCTTTTCCGCAAGCTGCGCAAACGCCGTCTTATCAAATACGGCCAAGTCGGCTAAGGCTTTGCGGTCCAGCTCAATCAGGGCCTTCTTCAGGCCATTCATCAAGCGGCTATAGGATAGCCCGCACTCGCGCGCGCCCGCATTAATGCGCGCAATCCACAGTGCGCGGAATTCGCGCTTCTTGGTGCGGCGGTCGCGGTAGGCGTATTGACCGGCCTTGATAACGGCCTGTTTGGCGACGCGATACACGCGGCTGCGCGCGCCACGGTAACCCTTGGCTTGCTCGAGGACCTTTTTATGCCTGGCATGGGCAGTGACGCCACGTTTTACTCTGGACATGTGATTTACCTTTTACTTAAAAAATTACTTACTCAGCACGCAATCAACTGTAAGGCAACAAGCGGCGCAGACCGGCATTGTCGGACGGATCGGCCATTTGGTTGCTGCGCAGATGGCGCTTACGCTTGGTGCTCTTTTTGGTCAGGATGTGGTTCAAGTGCGACTGCGCGTGCTTGAAGCCGCCCGAGGCCGTACGCTTGAAGCGCTTGGCGGCACCACTATTGGTTTTCAGCTTTGGCATTACATTGACTCCAGTTACTTCCTATTATTTAACGACTCAACGCAACGTCGCTAAGGTGAGGCCGCGTTGTCCCGCCGCCGAACGCCCCGCCAGGAGCGGGGCTGTATTTCACGCGCAGCAGGGATAGCGAAGCGTGAAATATGCAAAGATTACAAAGTAGCATAGCGGGTTTCGCGCTACGCGTCCTGCTCCGCACGAAACACGGGGCTTGCTATCCTGCAAGCCCGTTCGGCGGGAGGAGCAATCCCGCCTCACCTTTGCGTCTTGGCGGTTATATTATTTTTTAGGCGAAATCAGCATCACCATTTGGCGGCCTTCCATGCGCGGGAATTGTTCCACCGTGCCGATTTCCGCCAAGTCTGCCTCGACTCGCTTTAACAACTTCAGGCCCAGTTCCTGGTGGGCAAACTCGCGGCCCCGGTAACGCAATGTCACCTTGGCCTTGTCACCTTCGTTCAGGAAGCGCGTTAAGCTGCGCAGTTTAACCTGATAATCGCCTTCCTCGGTCCCTGGGCGGAATTTGATTTCCTTGATTTGGATCTGCTTTTGCTTCTTCTTGGCAGAATGTTGTTTTTTAGTCTGCTCAAACAGAAACTTACCGTAATCCATCACCCGGCACACGGGCGGGGCGGCATTGGGCACGATCTCCACCAAGTCCAGTTCCGCATCAGAGGCGAGTCGCTGTGCCTCACCCAAGGGCACGATACCTAGCTGTTCTCCTTTGCTGCCGATTAAACGAACCTGTGCGGCGGTAATTTCCTCATTGAGACGAGTCTCTCTATCAGCGGCTATGCTCTAATCCTCCAAGTAATTTTAAAAGCGCTGCCGTAGGCGACATGGCCTTATTTGGCCTCACCCAAAGCAACACAGCCGCGGCTCGCGATTTCTGCCTGGCTCCGATCTATAAAGCTTTGCAGGGACATGGTCCCCAGATCTTCACCGTTTCGCGCGCGCACGGCCACAGTATTGTGTTCAACTTCGCGGTCGCCCGCTACCAGCAGGTAGGGGACACGTTGAAGTGTATGCTCGCGAATTTTAAAGCTTATCTTCTCATTTCTCAAGTCGGATTTGACCCTGATGCCCTGTTTGCCCAAGGTTTCTACACATTGACGCACATATTCGGCCTGATTATCGGTGATATTCATGACGACCACCTGGACCGGGGCTAGCCACAGCGGGAAGGCGCCGCCGTGTTCTTCGATGAGGATGCCGATGAAGCGCTCCAGCGAGCCCAGGATGGCGCGGTGCAGCATGACCGGCACGCGTTTGCTGCCATCCTCGGCAATATAATAGGAGCCTAAGCGGCCGGGCATGGAGAAATCGACCTGGATGGTGCCGCACTGCCAGATGCGCCCGATGCAGTCTTTCAGGGAAAATTCGATCTTGGGGCCGTAAAAGGCGCCTTCGCCGGGTTGCAGCTCCCAGGGCAGGTTTTTGCTGTTGAGGGCCAGTTCCAGTGCATGCTCGGCCTTGTCCCACACCTCGTCGGCGCCCACCCGGTTTTGCGGGCGGGTGGACAGCTTGATGAGGATGTCTTTAAAGCCGAAGTCGGCGTAGACCTTAAACAGCAGGTCGATAAAGGTGGAGACTTCGTCTTGGATTTGCTCCTCGGTACAGAAGATGTGGGCATCGTCTTGCACGAAGTTGCGCAGCCGCATCAGGCCGTGCAGGGTGCCGGAGGGCTCGTTGCGGTGGCAGGAGCCGAACTCGGCCAGGCGCAGGGGCAGGTCGCGGTAGCTTTTCAGGCCCTGGTTGAAGATTTGCACATGACAGGGGCAGTTCATGGGCTTGATGGCGTAGTCGTGTTTTTCCGACTCGGTGGTGAACATCAGTTCCTTGAACTTGTCCCAATGGCCGGATTTTTCCCACAGGCTGCGGTCCACCATCTGCGGGGTGCGAATTTCTTGATAGCCATGCTCGCGCAGCAGGGCGCGGATGTAGTTTTCCACCTCCTGGTAAATAAGCCAGCCGTTGGCATGCCAGAACACCATGCCGGGGGCCTCTTCCTGGGTGTGGAACAGATCCAGTTGCTTGGCGATGCGGCGATGGTCGCGCTTTTCGGCCTCTTCCAGGCGGTGCAGGTAGTCTTTAAGGGCCTTTTCGTTGGTCCAGGCGGTGCCGTAGATACGTTGCAGCATCTCGTTTTTGGAGTCGCCGCGCCAATAGGCCCCGGCCAGCTTGGTCAGCTTGAAGGCCTTGAGCTTGCCGGTATTGGGGACGTGCGGGCCGCGGCACAGGTCAATGAAGTCGCCTTGCTTATATAAGGACAGTGCCTCGTTGCTGGGGATGCTCTCGATGATCTCGGCCTTGTAGGCCTCGCCCATATTGCGGAAGAAGCTGACGGCCTCCGCGCGCGGCATGACCGTGCGGACTACCGGGAAATCCTGGGCCGCCAGTTCAGTCATCTTGGCCTCGATGACCTGCAGGTCTTCGGGGGTGAAGCGGCGCG
>DATECT010000074.1:0-9209 GCA_035286765.1 Gammaproteobacteria bacterium | reverse complement strand
TGAAGCTTGGTAGTGGCTGCTAGCGGACTAACAGTGTGAAAACCAAGAAGTACCCTGGAAAGGCAGTTGGCAGAACATATGACGTTGCCGCAATGCGCTGGGCGGCTCCTGTAGGTGCGAATTTATTCGCACTTATGTGCTTGTTTGTGCGAATAAATTCGCACCTACCGCCACCTTTTCCAGGGTAATAGATCAATTACATTATGGGGCTATATTCAACCCAGCGGCTTACCCGCTGGGTATCCCCGGTTATATTTGCGTTAAGGGAAAAAGCTATGAAATATGCCGTTTCTGCGTTACTGATGTTAATCGTTACCTCCATGATGACCCTGGCCTGGGCGCAAGACCCCTTAGGCCTGCCGCCTGTACCGGTGCCTGCAGATAACCCGCAAACTCCCGAAAAGGTCAGCCTGGGCAAAACCTTATTCGAGGACAAACGCCTGAGCGGCGACGGCAGTATTAGCTGCAGCACCTGTCACGCGGCGGGGCAAGGTTTTTCCGATGGCCAGCCGGTATCGGAGGGGATCAATAAGAGCAAGGGTACCCGCAATGCACCCACGCTCATCAACGCAGCCTATTACACTACCCAGTTTTGGGATGGCCGCCGTCCCAGCCTGGAAGGCCAGGCCAATGACCCCTTTGTCAATCCTATCGAGCACGGCTTGAAGGATCACAATGCATTATTGGATGTCATTCGCAAGGATGCCAGCTATCCCGCACAATTCAAGGCCGTCTTTGGGGGAGAACCCGACAAGATCAGCATGGACCTCGTCACCAAGGCCATCGCCAGCTTCGAACGCACCCTGGTAGCCGCTGATTCACCCTTTGACCGCTATCAATACGGCAACGATAAAACCGCGCTCTCCGAAGAGGCCATCCGCGGTCTGAACGTGTTCCGTACCAAGGGCCGCTGCAGCACCTGTCACGTGATCGGCCCCAAAGACGCCCTCTTTACCGATAATGCCTTCCACAACCTCGGCGTCGGTTTCGACAAGGTTGAGCCGCGCATGTACGAGATCGTTAACGCCTTCCGCGCCGCTGTCGCCAACGGCAAGACGGTCGACGAACTGGTGCTGCAAGGGGCCGATGCCTCTCAGCTTGGGCGCGTGTTAGTCACCATTACCCCCACCACCCTGGACAGTAAGGCGATTGGCCGCTTCAAGACGCCGACGCTGCGCAATGTCGCGCTAACCGCTCCCTACATGCATGACGGCAGCATCGCGACCCTGGAGGAGGTAGTAGAACTGTACAATAAGGGCAACGAAAAGAACCCGCGCCTGGACCCGCTGTTCAAGCCACTGAACTTGAGCGCCCAGGAGAAAACCGATCTGGTCGCCTTTATGAAATCGCTCACCAGCCCGAGCCTGCCTACCTTACAGGCCAGCAACCCCTAGTTGAATTACGCTCAGTAGCGTGCGTCATGCGCACGAATTGGTAAAGCAGCATCGTTAATCGTGCGCATGGCGCACGCTACTCAGGCCCAACAAAAAGCCCATAATGGCTAAGCCATTATGGGCTTTTTGTTACCCGCTTTATAACAGCGATATAACCGCGGTAAAGGCCTAACGCGCCCCGCCTGCCGCCCTTACCTTACTGGGGGTCACGCGCGGATCGAGTTCACCGCTGGCATATTTCTTTACCATGATCTCCAGATTGATGGGCTTGATCTTGGCCGCCATACCCGAGCAACCAAAGGCCTCATAACGAGCCTTGCAAATCTCCATCATGGCCTTGGTAGAGGCCTTCAGGAATTTACGCGGATCGAACTCGGCGGGATGCTTGGCCAACACCTCGCGCACTGCACCGGTGCAGGCCAGGCGTAGATCGGTGTCGATATTCACCTTGCGCACGCCGTGTTTGATGCCCTGCTGAATCTCTTCCACCGGCACGCCATAGGTCTCGCGGATATCGCCGCCGTATTTGTTGATGATCTCCAGCCACTCCTGCGGCACCGAGGAGGAGCCGTGCATGACCAGGTGGGTATCCGGGATGCGGGCGTGGATTTCCTTGATGCGTTCAATGGCCAGCGTGTCGCCGGTCGGCGGGCGGGAAAATTTATAGGCGCCGTGGCTGGTGCCGATGGCGATGGCCAGGCTATCGACCTTGGTCTCGGCGACAAAGTCCGCAGCCTCTTCCGGGTCGGTCAGCAATTGCGAGTGGTCGAGCTTGTCGGTTGAACCGTGACCGTCTTCCTCACCCATCATCCCGCTCTCCAGCGAGCCCAGGCAGCCTAGTTCGCCCTCAACCGAGACGCCGCAGGCATGGGCCATTTCGGCCACCTTGCGCGTGACCTCGACATTGTAGTCATACGAAGCCGGGGTCTTCATATCTTCTTTCAGCGAACCATCCATCATCACCGAGGTAAAACCGCTCTGGATGGAGCGCAGGCAAATACCGGGCGAGGCGCCGTGATCCTGGTGCATCACGATCGGGATGTGCGGATACATCTCGACGGCGGCATACATCAGATGGCGCAGGAAGGGCTCGCCGGCATAGGAACGCGCGCCCGCCGAGGCCTGCATGATTACCGGGCTATTGACCGCATCGGCGGCCTGCATGATGGCGTGAATCTGCTCCATATTGTTGACGTTGTAGGCAGGGACACCATAGCCGTGCTCGGCGGCATGATCCAGTAGTTGACGCATTGAGATAAGAGCCATTTAAAACCTCCTTCAGTTATTCGTAATCCGATTTGCAGGGCTAAGTGCCCAATAATACCCTTTTAACAACCCAACGCAAAGGTGAGGTGCGATTTCCCTCGCGCCGAACGGGCTTACATGGATGTAAGCCCCGTGTTTCAAGCGGAGCGGGATGCGTAGCGCAGAAACCCGCGCTGCGTTATCTTGTAATATTTAACCTATTTTTATGCTGCGCTATCCCTGCTCCGCATAAAATACGGCCCCGCTCCCGGCGGGGCGTTCGGCGGCGGGACAGCGCCGCCTCACCTTATCACTTGTAACTGTTTTAAGTCCCCGGAATGACCATATCCCCCACGCGCACGATCTTCATGGCGTTGGTGCCGCCGTGCACGCCCATCAGATCGCCCTTGGTAATGATGACCAAGTCGCCGTCGCGCACTGCGCCGCGACGGACCAGCTCATCCACGGCCTCTTTATTGACCTGGGCATGATCGGTGCTGGGTATGTCGAAGCTTACTGGATACACGCCACGATAGATGGTTACCTTTTTGCGCGTCTCGCTGTGCCTGGTCAAGGCATAGATTGGGATACCGGAACTGATGCGTGACATCCACAAGGGCGTCGAGCCCGATTCGGTAAGCGCGATGATCGCCCGTGCGCCCAGGTGATTGGCGGTGTACATCGTGGCCATGGCGATGGCCTCGTCGATGCGCGAAAAATGAGTGTTGAGGCGGTGATCAGAGGTGGTGGCGATGCGCTGCTTCTCCGCCTCGCGGCAGATACGGTCCATCGCCGCCACGGCCTTGGCCGGGTATTTACCGGAGGCCGTTTCTGCCGAGAGCATCACTGCGTCGGTGCCGTCCAACACGGCATTGGCCACGTCAAACACCTCGGCGCGGGTCGGGATCTGATTCTCGATCATCGACTCCATCATCTGCGTGGCGGTGATGACCACGCGATTCATGGTGCGCGCGAGTTGAATAATGTGTTTCTGCACGGGCGGCAGCGCAGCATCGCCGATCTCCACGCCCAAGTCGCCGCGCGCGATCATGATAACGTCGGCGGCGGCGATAATTTCTTCCAATGCAGTGATCGCCTCGGCACGCTCGATCTTCGCCACGATGCCGCCATGCCCGCCGGCAGCACGCAGCAATGCCCGCGCCTCGTGGATGTCGGCGGCATTGCGTGGGAACGACACGGCGATATAGTCCGCGCCCATGGCGGCGGCCACCTTGATATCGGAGCGATCTTTATCCGTTAATGCCGTCGCCGACAATCCGCCGCCCTGGCGGTTGATGCCTTTATTATTGGATAGCTCGCCGCCCACCACTACGCGGCACTCGATCTGAGCGTCCGTTACTTGATCGACCCACAGCACGATGCGTCCGTCATCCAATAATAGAGTGTCACCGCGCTTCACATCATGCGGGAGTTCTTTGTAGGTGATACCGACGCGCTCTTCCGTGCCGCCCACCGGATCGGCTTTAGCGTCGAGGATAAATTTGTTGCCTTCTTCCAAGATGACCTTGCCATTCTTGAAGCGCTCGACGCGGATCTTCGGTCCTTGTAGGTCGGCCAGCACGCCGATATGGCGGCCATAGGCGCGCGCGCGATTACACACAGTCTCGGCGCGCAGCTGATGTTCCTTGGCACTTCCATGAGAGAAGTTGACGCGGACTACATCGACACCGGCCTCGATCATCTTATCCAGGACTTTAGGGTCGTCCGTGGCCGGGCCGAGGGTTGCAACAATTTTGGTTCTACGTAGCATAAATAAAGTAGCGAGTGGCTAGTGGCGAGCAGCTAGGATGTATGTGTCCGAGCACTAGCCTAGCTACTCGTCACTAGTCACTAGCTACTCGTTACTAACTACTGCGTTCTTTCGCCCTCTCTTCAAGAATCGCCACCGCAGGCAACTTTTTCCCCTCCAGAAATTCCAGGAAGGCCCCGCCTCCGGTGGAGATATAAGACAGTTTGGCATCAATGCCATATTTTGAAATGGCGGCCAAGGTGTCGCCGCCGCCCGCCAGCGAGAAGGCCGGACTCTCTGCAATGGCCTTGGCCAATGCCTCGGTGCCCGCGCCAAATTGATCAAACTCAAACACACCCACCGGACCATTCCAGACTACCGTGCCGGCCTGCTTGATGATCTCCGCCAGGCGTGCCGAGGTCTGCGGGCCGATATCAAAAATCATATCGTCGGCCTCGACCTGATCGACGCTCTTGAGTGTTGCCTTGGCCTGCTCGGAGAACTCCTTGCCGCACACCACATCAACCGGCACCGGAATCTCTGCGCCGCGCGCCTTGGCCTGCTCGGTAAGACGCTTGGCCTCGGGTATAAGATCGGCCTCGCAGAGTGATTTACCCACATTGTAACCGGCAGCGGCGATAAAGGTATTGGCAATGCCGCCGCCCACAATCAACTGATCCACGATTTTCGACAAGGCCTCCAAAATGGTGAGCTTGGTGGACACCTTCGAGCCGCCCACAATAGCCACCATCGGGCGCTTGGGTTTTTCCAGCGCGTTTTTAAGCGCCCTCAATTCGTTGGTGAGCAGCGGACCGGCACAGGCAATGGGTGCATACTTCGCCACACCATGGGTTGAGGCCTGCGCACGATGTGCGGTGCCGAAGGCGTCCATGACAAACACGTCACAGAGCGCCGCCATTTTCTTAGCGAGTGCATCGTCATTCTCTTCCTCGCCAATATTGAAGCGCACGTTTTCACACAGCACTGCCTCGCCGTTAGCGACCTCTACGCCATTTAACCAATCCTTCACTAGCCTGACCGGTTTTCCAAGCTGCTCGGATAGAGACTCAGCGATAGGGGCGAGAGAATATTTAGCATCGTAAACGCCTTCTTCCGGACGCCCCAGGTGCGACATCACCATCACCTTGGCGCCCACATTCATCGCATATTCGATGGTCGGCACCGTGGCGTAGATGCGTGTCTCATCGGTGATCTCCCCATTTTTAAGAGGTACATTCAGATCGGCGCGGATCAGCACGCGTTTGCCTTCTAGGTTTCTCAGTTCTTCTAGTTTAATGACAGACATGTAAAACTCCCGTAGGTGCGAATTCATTCGCACATCGTGAAGCCGAATAAATTCGGCCCTACGCCTTCATTAACGCAACCGTGGTATCCAACATACGGTTGGAGAAACCCCATTCGTTGTCGTACCAGGCAAGCACTTTCACCAGCGTGCCTTGCATCACCTTGGTCAGCGACGATTCGTAGGTGCTTGACGCAGGGTCATGATTGAAATCCACCGACACCAGCGGCTTGTCGTTGTAATTCAAGATGCCCTTTAACTCGCCTTGCGAGGCCTCTTTCATGATGGCATGAATCTCGTTCACGGTGGTCTCGCGCGCGGCAACAAACGTGAGGTCTACCAACGAGACATTAATGGTCGGCACGCGCACCGCAAAACCGTCCAGCTTGCCGTCCAGATCCGGCAGTACAAAACCTACTGCCGCTGCGGCGCCGGTCTTGGTGGGGATCATCGACATGGTGGCGGAACGCGCACGGCGCAGATCGCTGTGATAGACGTCGGTCAACACCTGATCATTGGTATAGCTGTGCACGGTTGTCATCAAGCCATGCTTGATGCCGATCTTCTTGTGCAGAGGCGCTACCAGCGGCGCCAGGCAATTGGTGGTGCAAGAGGCATTGGAGATCACCGTATCGGTAGCCTTCAGCGTTTTATCATTGACGCCGTAGACGATAGTGGCATCGACATTGGTGCCCGGCGCGGAGATGATGACCTTCTTGGCGCCCGCTTGAATATGCAACATGGCCTTTTCTTTGCTGGTGAAGATGCCGGTGCATTCATGCACTACATCCACCTTCAACTCGCCCCACGGCAATTGGGCCGGGTCGCGGCTGGCGCACACGCGGATACGATCGCCGTTGACGACCATATAGTCGCCGTCAACCTCTACCGTGCCGGGGAACTTGCCATGCACGGTGTCGTATTGGGTGAGATGCGCATTGGTCTTCGCGTCGCCCAGGTCATTCACCGCAACGATTTGAATTTCCTTATTGCGGCCTGATTCATATAGGGCGCGCAACACATTGCGTCCGATACGGCCATAGCCGTTAATTGCTACTCTTATTGCCATTTCTTCTCTCCAAAATTGCCAAAAAATTTGGTAACCGCCAAGGCGCCAAGTCCGCCAAGAAAAACAAGATTAAACTGTAGAATCAAGCGTGTCTGATCCATATTCAGACTTTATCGATTCCGCGCCCTGCGCTTGAACCGACCTACATAGCCTTTATCTTGGCGTGCTTGGCGCCTTGGCGGTAAATTTTGTAAATTTTATAATAGGTCTTCGACCGCGCTGACTACATTCTCCACCGTGAAGCCGAAGTGTTTAAACAATTCAGGCGCGGGGGCGGATTCGCCGAAGGTGTTGATGCCGATCACCTTGCCTTGCAAACCGACGTATTTAATCCAACCGTCGGTCACGCCCGCCTCCACGGCCACGCGCGCGGTAATCGACTTGGGCAGCACCGATTCACGATAGGCCTCATCCTGTGCATCAAACAGCGCGGTACAGGGCATGGATACCACGCGCGTGTTCAGGCCGCGATCATTCAGGGCGCGCGCCGCATCGACGGCCAGCCCCACCTCGGAACCAGTGGCGATAATAATGGCCATGAGCATCGGCTCAGACGGATCCAACAGCACGTAGCCACCACGACTGATGTTGGCGATGGTCTGCGCGTCGCGCTTTTGGAAATTCAGATTCTGGCGCGAGAAGATCAGGCAACTGGGACCTTGAGTGCGCTCGATGGCGAATTTCCACGACACCGCCGACTCCACGGTATCGCTGGGCCGCCAGACGTGCATATTGGGAATCATACGCAGCGTCGCGGTCTGCTCCACGGCCTGATGAGTAGGGCCGTCCTCACCTAGGCCAATAGAGTCGTGCGTATAGACGAACAATACACGCTGCTTCATCAACGCCGCCATACGCAGGGCGTTGCGCGCATATTCGGAGAACATCAAGAAGGTGGCGCCATAGGGGATAAAACCGCCGTGCAGGGCCATGCCGTTCATGATGGCGGACATGCCGAATTCGCGCACGCCGTAGTAAACATAATTGCCGTCAGAGACGGTGTTGGAAATCCCTTTGCAGCCAGACCAGATGGTTAGATTCGAGCCGGCCAAATCCGCCGAACCGCCCAGTAACTCCGGCAACAGGGGGCCAAAGGCATTGAGGGCATTCTGCGAGGCCTTGCGCGAGGCAATGGTCTCCGCCTTGGCGTCCACGGCCTTGATATAGGCCGCCGCTTGCTCCGCCCAGTTGGCGGGCAGTTGGCCTTGGGTGCGGCGCTCGAACTCGGCGGCCAGGTCAGGGTAAGCGGCCTTATACGCCGCGAAGCGCTTGTTCCACTCATCTTCCAGTTTCGCGCCCTTGGTCTTGGCGTCCCAGCCGGCATAAATATCATCGGGGATCACGAACGGCTCGTGTTGCCAGCCGATATTTTCGCGCGTGGCGGCGATTTCTTTATCGCCCAAGGCCGCGCCGTGACAGTCGTGGCTGCCGCACAGATTGGGCGCGCCGTAGCCGATCACGGTCTTGCAGCAGATCATGGTGGGCTTGTCGTTGACCGAGCGCGCCTCGCGTACCGCCTTGAGCAGCGCCTCGCTGTTGTGGCCATCGACGTTGGGGATCACATGCCATCCATAAGCCTCAAAGCGCTTCGGGGTATCGTCGGTGAACCAGCCTTCGACATGGCCGTCGATGGAGATGCCGTTGTCATCGTAGAAGGCGATCAACTTGCCCAGGCCCAGCGTGCCCGCCAGCGAGCAGGCCTCGTGGGAAATGCCCTCCATCAGGCAGCCGTCGCCCAGGAACACATAGGTGTAATGATCGACAATCTTGTGCCCGTCGCGGTTGAATTGGCCGGCCAAGACCTTCTCGGCGATGGCCATGCCCACGGCGTTGGTGATGCCTTGGCCCAGCGGGCCGGTGGTAGTTTCAATGCCCGGCGCATAGCCGTATTCCGGGTGGCCGGGGGTCATCGAGTGCAGTTGCCGGAAACGCTTGATCTCGTCCATCGGCAGGGCATAGCCCGTCAGGTGCAGTAGCGAATAAATCAACATCGAGCCGTGACCGTTGGACAGCACGAAGCGGTCGCGGTCCACCCATTTTGGATTGGCCGGATTGTGATGCAGAAAATCGTTCCACAATACCTCGGCGATATCCGCCATTCCCATGGGCATACCGGGATGGCCTGAATTGGCCTTTTGCACAGCATCCATACTAAGGGCGCGGATCGCGTTGGCTAATTCTCTACGGGAAGGCATGTAAGTCTCCTGAAAAATAAAAAACGGGGGCGATGATGATCAGGCCGGCAGGTACGGGCAATGCTGCCTCACGGGCAATCATAGGGCGCCTCTAAAAATAGTGGATTTTGGCTTTAGGCCAGGCGGAATGCTGCGAGAAAGCGGTCGCTCCTGCGCGTCCCTGCGCCCGCGACATTGGTGCATCCATGCACGGCACAGTGTACACGCCAATACATGACCATTCGGCAGGATAGCCGAATGGCACCGCCGTAAG
>DATECT010000073.1:0-3310 GCA_035286765.1 Gammaproteobacteria bacterium | reverse complement strand
CGTAAAGGCAACCGGGTCATGACTGCGCTGCACAGCCTCATCGTAACGCGGATTGGAACGCAGCAAATCGACATAGTCTTGAAAACTGGCCGCATAGGAATCGTAGGCGCGAAACGCGTCGTTGCGCTTAACGGCGATACCATTGATGTATTCCAGCGTCGGCACGCTAATGCGGCCACCGTCCCAACTCGGATCCGCCTTAATGCCGAACAGATTATGGCTGCTGCGCCCGTCTCTAAAATTGATGACCGATTCACCCCAGTGGGTCTCTAAGGCGGCTTGCGCCAGCAGCACCTCCGGCTGAACGCCGAGTGACGCAGCCGCTTGCTTGGCATGCGGCCACAGCGATTGAATGAACGCCTCCGGCGAATCTAATACGCCTGCGGTTTCTAATGCGGCATCCGGTGTTACAGAGGCACGCGGGATGCCGGTATGAGAGTGGTAATTCGGTGTAATGCCCTGTGGTGGCAGCGGCTTTATCTCGCCGCGGAACAGGCGTTCGGCAAAGGAGTGATCCATGGAGGCCAACTGTAGCGGCGGGGTTTTTTCGGTGTCGCCGCCTAACTGCTTTACCAGCATATCCGCCAAACCCACTGTCCTGCCATGGGAAAGATTAATGGACAGCTGCTGGTCCAGCACATCGCGGTACATATCACCCTGTTCGCTATTAAATAAATCGTCTTCCGGTGTTGCCGCGCGCATGCTCTTGAGTATCATCTGCAGAAACAAGGCCTCGAATTGCTCGGCCACAGTCTGCAAGGCCTCGGGTGAATCAGCGCGCGCCGCCGCGCGTAATTTGGCCAGGCCCTGGAAGTCGGTGTAGGTTGCGGGACCGGGCAGCATCAGATTACGATCAATTCCGCGTGCAAGGCGCCCGCCTCTTTGAGCGCCTCCAGAATGGCCACCAGATCGCCCGGCGCCGCGCCCACTTGATTTACGGCGCGCACGATGGCGTCCAGAGACACGCCGGGGTCAAACAGGAACATGCGGCTCTTCTCCTGCTTCACCTCTAACTCGGACTGCGGCACGACCACCGTGGTGCCGTCGGACAGCGGTCCCGGTTGACTGACAACAGGTCTGGAGGCAATGGTTACGGTCAGGCTGCCGTGTGCCACCGCCGCCGCCGACACCCGCACATTCTGGCCGATGACCACGGTGCCGGTGCGGGAATTGATAATCACCTTGGCGGAGGCCTCGCCGGGCTCCAGGGTGAGATTTTCCAGCAGAGATACGAAGGTCACGCGCTGGCCGATTTCGCTCGGCGCATTGACCCTGATTGAGGAACCGTCGGTAGCCTCTGCCGTGCCGGCACCCATGGCGGTATTAATCACACCGGCCAGGCGGTTGGCCGTGGTGAAGTCCGGTGTATGCAAATTCAAGGTGACCACATTGCCCCCGCCGAAGGCATTCGGCACGCTGCGCTCCACGGTGGCGCCGTTCGGGATGCGCCCGGCGCTGGGAATATTCACGCTGATCTTGGAGCCGTCATCGCTCTCCGCGCCGAAACCGCCGACGATGAGATTGCCTTGGGCAATCGCATAGACATTGCCATCGGCGCCGCGCAGCGGCGACATCAGCAAACTACCGCCGCGCAAGCTCTTGGCATTGCCTATCGATGACACGGTAATATCAATGGTCTGACCCGGCTTGGCGAAGGGCGGCAAATCGGCGTGCAGCGAAACGGCGGCAACGTTTTTCAACTGCGGATTCACATCCGGCGGAATGCTGATGCCAAATTGCGAAAGCATGCTCTTCAAACTCTGCACCGTAAAGGGCGTCTGACTGGTCTGGTCGCCGGTGCCGTTTAAACCCACTACCAGGCCGTAACCCACCAATTGGTTGTTACGCACCCCCGCCACCGAGGCCAAATCCTTAATGCGCTCGGCATGGGCGGCAGGTGCCAGTGTTAAGCAGAGTATAAGCAGCAAAGGATATTTTAATTTCATGGTTCTGTTTCCTAAGTAACAAGTTTCAAGTTACAAGTTACAAGAAAAGGCACTAGATTCGGTTTGTATCTTGTCACTTGGAACTTGTCACTTGGAACTGTTTTAAAAAGGCCACAACGCACTTAAAAAGAAGCGCGCCAACCAACCCATGGTATTGGAGTCGGCCACGTGTCCGCCGCCGGAATAGGTAATTTGCGCATCGGCTATTTGCGTGGAGAGCACGGAATTATCGGCCTTGATATCGGTGGGACGCACGATGCCGGACAAGCGTACAAATTCATCGCCCTTGTTGAGGGTCAGGAATTTCTCGCCGCGCACCACCAGATAACCGTTCGACAAGACCTCGACGACGGTCACTGTGATGCTGCCGCTCAGGCTATTGCTCTGGCTGCTGTCGCCCTTGCCGGAAAAATCCTGTGTGGAATCCAGGCCGAAAGACAGGTTATTGTTGTTATTGCTGGCCAAGGGCAGAATGCCGGGGGCGTTAAACTGCGGCGTGGAACCCAATATCGTGGGGTTTGCAATGTCCACGGTATTCTCTTTTTTACTGGTGGTCGCCGCTTGCTTTTGCGCGTTGGTCTTCTCCACCAGATTAATGGTCAAAATATCGCCGACGTGACGCGCGCGCTGATCCTCGAACCATGACTTCTCGTAACCTGTTTGATAAATCGCCCCATTGCCTGCCGGCGCCAGTGGCGCCGCCACGGGGCGCGGCGGCGCATACGCAGGATCACGCTGCGCCGTAGTGGCGCAGCCCGCTACTAACGAAAGCATAAAAAGCAGTGTTATGAATTTCATATGGGTACCTCTAAAAATTCGATCAAGCCAATGATGGCAAGGCGGAAACGGACGAAAAAGCGGTCGCTCCCGTGCATCCATGCACTCCACGACATTCGGGCTCCTGCCCAGCAGAGTTTACACGGAGTCTGCCGCTTCGCGGCCCCGCATTTTGAGCCCGTTTCCAACGCCGACAGCGCGACTTCAGCGGATTTTTAGAGGTGCCCATATCAGTCCCGTATTACAAGTTATTGCTGGCATACTGCAACATCGAATCGGTGGTCGAGATGGCCTTGGAATTCATCTCATAGGCCCGCTGCGCCTCGATCATGTTCACCAGCTCCTCAACCACATTTACGTTAGAGCTTTCCACCGAGCCCTGCACCAAGGTGCCCAGGCCGGTCAGTCCCGGTGTGCCGGTCTGCGGGGAGCCGCTTGAGGTAGATTCCACGTAAAGGTTTTCACCGATGGGCTGCAGGCCGGTCGGGTTGATAAAGTCGGCAAGCTGCAGGCTGCCCACCTGGCTTGGCGTTGCGCTGCCTGCCGAGAGTGCCGACACCACGCCGTCCGAGCCGATGGTGAGGCTC
>DATECT010000072.1:0-8002 GCA_035286765.1 Gammaproteobacteria bacterium | reverse complement strand
CGTTCCACAATCATGGCAGCAACAAATCGGCATATTGGCGTGATGTCGGTACCGTGGATGCCTATTGGGAGGCCAATCTTGAGCTGATCGGTGTGACGCCGGAACTGAATCTGTACGATGAAGACTGGCCGATCTGGACCTACCAGGCGCAACTGCCGCCCGCCAAGTTCGTGTTCGACGACGACAACCGGCGCGGCATGGCGGTCGATTCGATGGTCTCGGGCGGCTGCATTATTTCCGGCGGCACTGTGCGTCATTCCTTATTGTTTTCCAATGTCCTGGTGCATTCCTATTCGAGCGTGATCGATTCAGTGATCTTGCCCGATGTGATCATCGGCACGCATTGCCGACTGCGCAAAGTGGTCGTCGATAAAGGCTGCGTCATCCCCGACGGCACCGTGATCGGCGAAGATCCTGGCGAAGATGCCCGGCGCTTTCACGTCACGCCCGGCGGCGTGGTGCTGGTAAGCCCGGAAATGCTGGGACAGACTCTGCATCATGTCCGCTGAAAACCGCCTCAGTGTTGTATTGTGCTGGCATATGCACCAGCCGCAGTATCGCAATTTAGTAACCGGCAGCTATGCCTTGCCGTGGACCTATCTGCACGCCATCAAAGACTATGTCGACATGGCCGATATCCTGGAAACCACGCCGGGGGCACGGGCGGTGGTCAATTTTTCGCCCATCACCCTGGACCAAATCGATGACTATGCACGGCAGATAAACGGTTACCTGGAGCACGCTCAGCCCTTGCGCGATCCGCTGCTCGCGGCGCTGGCCGCCACGCCGCAGCCCCTGAACGGCGCAGACTACATGGCATTGATACATGCCTGTCTGCGCGTCAATAAAGAACGCCTCATCGATCCGTTTCCTTCTTACCGTCTGCTTGCCGATCTGGCTTCCACCTTGCTCAGCCAGGCCGAATACATGCCCTATCTGAGCGGCCAGTTTTTGGCCGATTTATTAGTCTGGTACCACTTAGCATGGATAGGCGAGACCGTGCGCCGCCGCGATGTGCGCATCCAGCAGCTCATGAAAAAAGGGCAAGGCTACACGCCGGAGGACCGCCGCTTATTAGTCACTATTATCGGCGAATTGGTGAGTTCGGTAATAGGCCGCTACCGCAGGCTTTGCGAGGCGGGCATCATAGAGTTATCGATGACACCCCACGCGCACCCCATCGTCCCCCTATTAGTGAAATTAGACAGCGCGCGCGAGGCCATGCCGGATGTGAACCTGCCGGTAACCACGCGTTATCCCGGTGGCATAGAGAGAGCACAATGGCATATCCGTGCAGGTAAGGCGGTATTCAGTCATTATTTCGGTATCGAACCGCAGGGATGCTGGCCTTCCGAAGGCGGAGTGAGCAACGATACCTTGCAACTGCTGGCCGAGCATGGCTTTGTCTGGGCCGCGAGCGGCGAGAAGGTACTGCGCAATAGCCTGACTGCAGCAGGCGAAATGGAAGGCGCCGCCCATACCGAGTGGCTGTATCAACCTTACCAATTCAATAATAAAGACATCGCCTGCTTTTTCCGTGATGACGGCCTATCGGATTTGATCGGCTTCACCTACTCCAAATGGCACAGCGATGACGCTGTCAGCAATTTTATCTTCCACATGGAAAATATCGCGCGTGCCTGCCATGACAAGCCCAACACCATCGTCTCCATCATCATGGATGGCGAAAATGCCTGGGAATATTATCCCGAAAATGCCTATCACTTCCTCACCGCTCTATACAAAAGATTAGGTGAAAATAAGCGCATCGAACTCACCACCTATTCGGCTTACCTTGCCCGCAGAGAAAAGGCAAAACCCCCGACCAAACTCAACAACATCATGGCGGGCAGTTGGGTATACGGCACCTTCTCCACCTGGATCGGAGACAGCGCGAAGAATCGCGCCTGGGATATGCTGTGCGAGGCCAAGCAGGCATTCGATGCAGCGGTAAAGGGCGGCCTGCAAGGCGAGGCATTGGCCGCGGCTGAATTGCAGCTCGCCATCTGCGAGGGCTCCGATTGGTTTTGGTGGTTTGGCGATTACAACCCGGCGGAAACCGTCAGCGATTTTGAAAAACTATACCGGTTGCACCTATCGAACCTCTATCACTTGATTGACAAACAACCGCCCGATTATCTATCCGCCGTGATCAGCCGTGGCACCGGCTCACCGGTACACAGCGGTACCATGCGCCCTGCGCAGCAATACACATGACCCTGCCATGACAAGGGTGAACAGCCCCCTCAAACAACGCCGCGCCGGGGTATTATTACACCCCACGTCATTACCGGGGCCGCTCGATAAGGGTGATCTAGGGCCGGAGGCATATCGCTTTGTCGAATTTTTAGCGGCCAGCGGAATGACCGTATGGCAAATTTTACCCTTAAGCCCCACCCATAATGACGGCTCGCCTTATAACTGCATGTCGTCCAGTGCCGGCAATCCTGAACTCATCAGCCTCGACCTGCTGATCGAACAAGGCTGGCTGAGCGCCGACGATCTCATCAGCCTTCATGAGCTACGGACTAGCGACCCTCCGGCGTTCCGCCGCAATCTGCTGCGCAAGGCCCACCAGACCTTCATTCAACATGCCCCCGAAACCGACAAAACCGCCTTAGCCGGCTTTGTCAAACAGCAGTCCTGCTGGCTCGACGACTATGCCTTATACCAAGTCCTGAAAGAGGAAAACCGCGCAGCCTGCTGGACGGACTGGCCAACCGAGTTGCGCGATAGAAAACCCCAAGCGCTCAAGCAGGCCAAGATACGCCTTAAATACTCCATTACCCAGGTGTATTTCGAGCAATTCATTTTTTTCCGTCAGTGGTTGGCGTTAAAAGACTATGCCAATGCCCACGGCATGCAGATGTTCGGCGACATGCCCATCTTCGTCGCGCACGACAGCGCCGACGTTTGGTCCAAGCGCCATAATTTTGAATTGGATGAACAGGGTAAGCCGCTATTCGTTGCCGGCGTGCCGCCGGATTATTTTGCACTGCAAGGTCAGCGCTGGGGCCACCCCCACTACGCGTGGAAAACCATGCAGGCGGATGGTTTCCAATACTGGACGGAACGCATGAAGCTGCAAACGCAGCTATTCGACATCATCCGTATTGATCACTTTCGCGGCTTCGAATCTTATTGGGAAATTCCGGCCTCCAGCGCCACGGCGATGGACGGACGCTGGCAAACGGCGCCCGGCGATGAGTTATTCCAGACATTAGTAGAAAAAATCGGCGCACTACCCTTGGTGGCGGAAGACCTCGGCATAATTACCCCCGAGGTATACGCGCTGCGCGACAAATACCACCTGCCGGGCATGATCATCCTGCAGTTCGCCTTTGACGGCAGCCCGGATAACCCCTACCTGCCTTACAAGCACCGGGTAAACAGCGTGGTCTACACCGGCACACACGACAACGACACCGTGCTAGGCTGGTTCAACAGCCTGACCCATGAAACCAAAAATTACGTCGACGACTATCTGGGCAGCCCCGGCGAACCCATGCCCTGGCCCTTGATTCGCTGCGCGCTAGATTCGGTAAGCCTATGGGCCATCGTCCCCATGCAAGACATCCTCATGCTCGGCAGCGAGCACCGCATGAACACCCCCGGCACCACCCAAGGCAACTGGCAATGGCGCTTTAACTGGGACCAACTCTCCGTTGACGTGCCGGCGCGCCTGCGCCACCTCAACCAGCTCTACGGGCGCATATAGCCCTAGTACCTGAACCCATCAATTACGAAACATGTGCTGCGGCTGCGTAGGTTGGGTTAGCGGCTTTATCGCGTAACCCAACAAACACGATTTTCACCACCGGCATTTGGCGTAATGACCGGCTTTGTTGGGTTACGGCGCAAAAATCCGCGCCTAACCCAACCTACCTGATGGCAAATAAGCAGCAAAATAACATGTTTCGTTATTATGATTTGCAACACTAGCAGTCCATGGCATTGCGACTATTAATAGTTGCAACAGATGAGCCCCTCGTCTAGTATATAGGGGCATGACCAAGCGCGACAAACTCATTGAGCGATTCTTAACGAAGCCCCGAGACTTCTCTTGGAATGAATTGACGGCGTTGCTTAAATGGTTTGGATATCGGCAAATCAAAACTGGCAAGACGGGCGGTTCCAGGGCAAGGTTTGCCCATCCGAATTACCCGCCCATTATCCTGCACAGACCACATCCTGACCCGATGCTTAAACGCTACCAACTTGATGATATTGAGGCGCTACTTAAGCAAGAGGGCTTACTATGAAAGACATGATGACGTATAAAGGTTATTGCGGCTCAGTACACTACGACGATGATGAGCGAATCTTCTTTGGCAAGATTGAATTCATCCGCGCACTGGCAAGCTATGAGGCAACCAATGCCAAGCAACTGCGCAAGGCCTTCGAGGAGGCCGTAAACGACTACCTCGAACTATGCGCCGCGCAAGGCATGGAACCGGAACAACCGTTCAAGGGAACATTTAATGTTCGCGTGGGGCCCGATTTGCATCGTCGCGTCGCCATAGCCGCCAAACGGCTCAACACCAGCCTCAATAAATTCATAGCCGATACACTGGATAAGGCAACCACATAACAGCGAGCGACAGCCGGCTACTGCAGGAAAGCCTGACTATTTTCTTTTGCGTCATTCCCGCGTATGCGGGAATCCAGTAAGATATTGAATCGCTTTGGCTTCCGCTCGTCATCCCAAACCTGATCCAGGGTGGGAACGACGATCCTTAACACACCAGGGCTTCCTTACTATAACGGCTTATGGGCGCCTCTAAAAATTCAATCAAGCCGATGATGGCAAGGCGAAAACGGGCGAAAAAGCGGAGTTTACACGGAGTAAATGAGCATTTTGAGCCCGTTTTCAACGCCGCCAGCGCGGCTTTAGTGGATTTTTAGAGGTGCCCTTATGAACGCACTCGCCCAAACCCACCCCCCCTTGGCAGGCATTAGCTATGCCGGTTTATTTCACGCGCAAGGCTTGCGTCGCTTGGATGAGCTCTTCCTGGACCAATTACGCAGAGAAAATGCGCCATTACATGCCAGCCTGCTCAACTACCGTGCGGCGGCCAGGCCTTACGCCGCATTAGAAACCAGTGAACTGCTGCTCGCCTGCGCACCCCACCTGGAAGATTTTATTGCCGGCTTATTCGGCATTGCCCGTGAACTGGAGCAATCGCAGGCAGCCACGGTCTCGCACAATGTCGTATTAATCTTTAAGAAATTACTGGTACAACGCCGTGCCCGGCGCCGTTTGAACGAACAATTCACCGAGTCGTTTGCGGAACTCGATAGTTGGCTGAACCAAGCCCTGCAAGACCCGCCATTCAGCGGCATGGACCGCGAGCGCGCCATTGCAAGTTTCGCCGAGCAATTGTTGGCCCATCCCGAAACCCATGCCGAGCCCCTTGAGCAACTCACGCGCTGGTGCATACGCGCAATGACCAGCCCGGAAGGCCAGGCTGCGGTACACAATTGGGTGAGTTTCACCCCCCCCCAGCCCTTGGATTACTCGAATCTGGTCCCGCTACGCAAAACCCCAGACGATGCCCTGGCACGCCTGGAAGGCCTGCCCGAACATAGACGCAGGCGCGATGGATTTAAACTGACCGACCCGCGCATGTCCGCGCGCGCCGTGCAAGACCACGTGCATTATTGCGTGTATTGCCACGATCACGACGGCGATTTTTGCTCCAAGGGTTTTCCAGAAAAAAAGAGTAAACCCGAGCTGGGCTTGAAGGTGAATCCGCTCGGCGTAATGCTCACCGGCTGCCCGCTGGACGAAAAAATCTCCGAGATGCACACCCTGAAGCGTGACGGCCACACCATCGCCGCGCTCGCCATGGCCATGGTCGATAATCCGATGATCCCGGCCACCGGCCATCGCATCTGCAACGACTGCATGAAGGGCTGCATCTATCAGAAGCAAGAGCCGGTGGACATCCCGCAGATCGAGACGCGTTGCCTCACCGACGTGCTCGCCTTGCCGTGGGGCGTGGAAATCTATGATCTGCTCACACGCTGGAACCCGTTGCGCCAGCGGCAATATCTCATGCAGCCTTATAACGGCAAAAAAGTATTAGTCGCCGGCATGGGTCCCGCCGGATTCACGCTTGCGCACCACCTCACCATGGAAGGCTGCGCCGTAGTGGGCATTGAAGGTTTAAAAATCGAACCCCTGCCGGAAGTCCTCATCAAAGAACCGATCCGCGATTATTCCATTTTGGAAGAGTCGCTCGATGCGCGCAACATGGCCGGGTTTGGCGGCGTCGCGGAATACGGCATTACCGTGCGCTGGGATAAAAATTTTCTTAAATTGATTTACCTCACCTTATTGCGCCGCCCCACCTTCCAGGTGTTCGGCGGCGTGCGCCTGGGCGGCACGCTCACCCTGGATAATGCCTGGGAATTGGGCTTCGACCATGTGGGCATCGCCATGGGCGCGGGCCTGCCCAGGGTGGTGCCCATGGAAAATAGTTTGGCGCGCGGCATGCGCCAGGCCAATGATTTTTTAATGGCACTGCAATTGACCGGCGCGGCCAAGGCCACCAGCCTGACTAATTTACAGGTGCGCCTGCCCGCCGTCGTCATCGGCGGCGGCCTCACCGGGATCGATACCGCCACCGAGGTGCAGGCCTATTACATCGCACAGGTGGAAAAAACCTTGGCGCGCTACGAAAAACTCGCCCAGGCCTTCGGCGAGGCGCGCGTCCGCAGTCAGCTCGATGAGGAGTCATCCGGCATTCTGGAAGAATTTTTAGAGCATGGGCGCGCAGTACGTGCCGAACGCGAACGGGCCGCAGCGGCAGCAGAACCCCCTAATTTTTTACCGTTGCTGCGCGCCTGGGGCGGCGTCACCGTTGCCTACCGCCAAGGCTTGAATCAATCGCCCGCCTACATCCGCAATCACGAAGAGATTACCAAGGCCTTGGAAGAAGGCATTTTCTATGCGGAAGGCCTGGAGCCGCTCAGCGCCGAGCTAGACCGCTTCGGTCATGTCGAGAGTTTAGTATTCCGCCGCCGCGAAAAGAGTGCGACGGGCCAATGGCTGACCACAGCGGAAGAAGTCACCCTCCCTGCGCGCGCCGTGTTCATCGCCGCCGGTGCCATACCCAATACCATTTACGAGCGCGAACACAACGGCACCTTTGCCATGCAGGGGCAGCACTTCCTGCCGCATCTCGATGACGATGGAACGCTGCAACCGGTTGATGTCGCCGCCCACCCTAAAGAGGCCGCCTTTGGCGCCTTTACGTCTTACGCCAAAGATGACCATCGCGTGAGTTTTTTGGGAGATACCCACCCGGTGTTTGCGGGTAGCGTGGTCAAGGCCATTGCATCCGCGCTGCGCAGCTATCCCCATATAATAAGGACATTGGGCGAGCACCAACCACAGGCCGACTTGACCGACTATACGGCGTTCCGCTCGCACATGGTTGACATGCTACAGCCGCGCGTCGCGCGCGTGCGCCGCCATAGCCCCAGCGTGGTGGAAGTGCAAATACGCGCACCGCTGGCCGCGCGTAATCTGCGCCCCGGCCAATTCTTCCGCCTGCAAAATTTCGAAAGCCTGAGCCCGCTCATCGAAGGCAGCCGCCTGCAAACCGAGGCCATGGCCTTAACCGGCGTGCCCCTGGCAAATGATCCCGACTCTATCTCGCTCATGGTGCTCGAGGTCGGCGCCAGCTCGCGGCTGTGCGCCACCTTGCACGAAGGCGATCCCATCGTACTCATGGGCCCGACCGGCAAGCCGACCGAGATACCCCACAACGAAACCATTTTGGTTGCAGGAGGCCGGCGCGGCGCAGCGGTCATGGTGAGCCTCGGCCCGGCCTTGCGCAAGGCCGGCAATCGGGTCATCTACTTTGCCGGTTTCCGCACCGCCGACGAACTCTATCTGGAAGACCAATTGGAAAACGCCGCCGATATGGTGGTGTGGTGCACCGCCAGCGGCCCGGCCATCACGCCGCGCCGTCCGCAAGACCGTGCGATGAGC
>DATECT010000071.1:0-2297 GCA_035286765.1 Gammaproteobacteria bacterium | reverse complement strand
CTGCTCGCCTTCGCGCAGAGCACCTACGAGGCCGCGGCCAATCTCGGCCATTGGAAGCGTGCGACTCTGGAGCAGGCTTAGCCCTTGCTCGTATAGCGCATACGCGTGCCGTGCAGCAACGAGAGTGTAATCTCGTCGGCGCTTAATTCCTTGGGGAAATAAGCGCCGGAGATTTTGGCACCGTTAATACTTGCACCCTCCATTTTGCAGGTGGAAAAATCGATGCCGCGCAGGTCGGTCTGGCGGAAATAGGCATTGCTGAAATCCAGGCCCTGCGCCTCAAGGCCGCGTAAATCCAACCCGCGGAAATCACACCAACTCAGATCGCAGGTTTGACCTTGGGTCTTTCTGAAATTGAAGTCGACAATCTTGCCTTCGCGCAATAATTGATATAGCGGGTCTTTTTTAATCTCCGGTTTTCTGATCATGCGGCCCCCTGCGGATTGGTGCTAGCGTCGGAACAGCCAAAATAATAGTGCGACTATAATGCTAATAACGATTGAGGTAGTGATGGGAAAATAGAAGCGCATATTTCCCCGTTCGATAGCGATATCGCCCGGTAGTCGCCCCAGCCCCAGCTTTTGCAGCCATGGCCAGAGCAGGCCCACGATGATCACCACAATGCCGATGGTGATGAGCGTGCGCGACATAAGCGATTAACCTCAGGTTAAACAACGCCACTAAAAATAGTGGATTTTGCTGCAAGACGAGGCATGGCGCAGCCAAGCAGCGGTCGCTCCTGCGCGTCCTGCGCCCGCGACATTCGTACATCCTTGTACAGCAGAGCATACAGGTTAGTATGTGAGCAGCGGCGGCAAGCCATAACAATGTATTGCAGCAAAAGACGCATTTTCAGGTCAGCGTGCGCACACCTTGCGGCGTGCCCAGTAATAACACATCCGCCGGGCGCATCGCAAACAGGCCATTGGTAACGACGCCCGGAATATGATCCAGCGTGGCCTCCAGTTTTGCCGGTTCCATGATTTGCATATTGTGCACATCCAAGATCACATTGCCATTATCGGTGATGAAATTTTCTCGCAACACCGGGCTGCCGCCCAGCTTAACGATCTGTCGCGCAACATAGCTGCGCGCCATGGGTATGACCTCGATGGGCAATGGAAACTTGCCTAGTATGTCCACCAGTTTGGTTTCGTCGGCCACGCAGATGAATTGCTTGCTCGCCGCCGCGACGATTTTCTCGCGGGTCAACGCACCGCCGCCGCCCTTGATCAAATGCAGGAACTTATTGGTTTCATCGGCGCCGTCAATATAGACATCCAGCTCCACCACGTCGTTCAGCTCCAGCACGGGTATGCCATGCCCCTTTAGGCGATTGGCCGTGGCAATGGAACTGGCCACCGTGCCTTCGACTTTGTGCTTTACCGTCGCCAGCGCGTCGATAAAATAATTGGCGGTGCTGCCGGTGCCCACGCCCACCAGCGCGCCCGCCTTAACGTAGTCCAACGCGGCCTGGGCCACTGCCTTTTTCATTTCATCCTGCGTCATTATTCGCTCCAAGGTCTATTGCTACGCCGGCTGGGCATAGCGCTATTGTTCAAGGGCTAGGATACCTTTTAAGTGGATGATTATGAAGGGCCTCGTGTTACACTATTGGCTTTGCAGCCCATTGCCCGGCAGGATGCCCAAACCACTATAATTACCCCCTATGCCAGAGCGCTATATCGAAAAAATCCTCAAGGCGCGCGTGTATGACGTCGCCGTAGAGACGCCGCTGGACCTCGCGCCGAATTTATCGCGCCGCCTGAACAATCGCGTGTTGATCAAGCGCGAGGACTTGCAGCCGGTGTTTTCCTTCAAGCTGCGCGGCGCCTATAACAAAATCGCCGGCCTGAGCCCCGAGCAGGCCCAGCGCGGCGTGATCACCGCCTCGGCGGGCAACCATGCCCAGGGCGTGGCGCTGGCCGCGCAAAAGCGCGGGATTCGCGCCCTGATCGTGATGCCCAAGACCACGCCGGACATCAAGGTGGACGCGGTGCGCGCCCTCGGCGCCGAGATCGTGCTGCACGGCAACACCTATGACGATGCCTATCAGCACGCCGTTAAGCTCGCCGACGAACAACAGTTGGTGTTCGTGCACCCCTACGATGACCCTGAGGTGATTGCCGGGCAGGGTACGGTCGGCATGGAGATTCTGCGCCAGTACAACGATGCCCTGCACGCCATCTTCGTGCCGGTCGGCGGCGGCGGGCTGATTGCCGGCGTGGCCAGTTATGTGAAGCACCTGCGCCCGGAGATCAAGATCATCGGCGTGGAACCGGACGATGCGGCCTGCC